>NZ_JBVJFA010000017.1:34919-173992 GCF_055588085.1 Streptomyces sp. NPDC046303 | reverse complement strand
CACGTACGTCCAGTACGCGGGCATCCGGCCGGCACGCCGAGAGCACGCACCGGACACCGCTCCTTCACCACGGACCTCCGTCAGACACCCCCTAGAGCGGCCGGTCCGGCAGGGTCCGCCAGAACGCGCACTGGTGGTCCGCCCCGAACGACGAGCCCGCCCCCGACTCCACCGGGCCGAGGGTGAGCACCGGCGCCGCCCCGGAACCGGGGACGGCCGCCGGCCAGGGGGCCTGACCCGGCACGACGGGGGCGCCGAGGCGGGCGAAGGCGCCCCAGTAGCGCTTCATCCGGGTCGCCAGCGCCACCTGCACCGGGGTCAGCGGGCGCTCGCCCATGGTGAAGTCGTGCAGATAGGCGAGCTCGGCACTGTGCCCGTTCGCCTGATCGAGGCCCGGCACCTGCGCCCCGGCCAGCGTCGGCGACCGCGGATCGTCGAACTCATAGGCGTACGTCGGCACTTGGGAGGCGAACAGCTCCGCCGTCCAGGCGGTGTGGCAGGCGAAGGCCGAGTCGGTCAGGACGGCCGAGTACGCCAGATAGGGCGAGCCGTGGGCCTCGACCGGATAGCGTGCGAGCACCTCGGGCCCCGCGTCCCCGTACCCCGCGAGGACCTGCGCCGCGTACTGCTCCCAGGTCAGGTGCGGCTGCGTCAGCGCGACGAAGAGGCGGCCCTCGGAACGGGTGCTGCCGATCAGGACCGGCACCTTGTTCCACGCGCCGCTCCGCAGGGCCCGCACCGGATCGGCCGGCAGCAGGCCGTCGCCCGACGCCGGACCCGGGGTGGGCAGCGTACGCGCGGCTGCGACCAGCGCCGCCCCCGAGGCGCCGCGCAGGCACGCCGCCACCCCGGCCGGATCTCCGCAGCCCGCCTGCGCGGCGAACTCCCGGGCGAGAGCCTGGGCGCGGGCGCTGTCAGGCGTCCGGAGCAGAGTGCACGGGCCGCTCTGCAGCACCGCCCGGTGGAACAGGCCGGCGGCCGAGGGGGCGGCCAGCAGTCCGCACACGGAACCGCTGCCCGCGGACTGGCCGGAGACCGTCACGTTCTCCGGATTCCCGCCGAACGCGCCGATGTTCTCCCGGGTCCACCGCAGCGCCGCGATCTGGTCCATCAGGCCGAAGGAGCCGGACCGCACCTCCCGCGGCCCGTTCAGCTCGGTAAGGTCCAGATAACCGAGCTGTCCCAGCCGGTAGTTGATGCTGACCACCACGGTCTGGGTGAGCTCGGCCATGGTCCGCCCGCCGAACTGCGTTCCGGTGCCCTGGCTGTACGCGCCCCCGTGCATCCAGAAGACCACCGGCAGCCGGGCTCCGGGGCGGGCCGTCCGCGGCCGGTACACGTCCAGGTACAGGCAGTCCTCGCTGACGGCCCCCGGATCGCGCAGGCCGAACGGGGAGAACTGCAGGCAGGCGGGCGCCTGTTGGCCGGCCTCTCGTACTCCGCTCCAGCGAGCCGGCGGCCGCGGGGCCCGCAGCCGCGCGTCCCCGACCGGGGGAGCGGCGTAGGGCACGCCCAGGAACTCCTGTGCCCCGTCCCGGTCCTGTCCGCGCAGGGCGCCCTGCGCGAGGGCGACCACGGGTGGGGGTGGGCCGCCGGACCGCGCCGCCGCCGGTACGGCCGGGGTGAGCAGGGCCACCGCCAGGCCGAGGACGGCGCCGAACAGGGGTCCCTTCCGGCGTTTCACGGGCGGAGCCCTGCGATCAGGGCGGAGGTCGCGGCATGGTCGGCCGGGCCGGTGTTCCAGTCGGCGTTCATCGGGCTCACGGCGATCCGGCCCGCGCCGACGGCCTCGATGTCGCCGCCCTTGGCCGCTGGTCGCAGCGCCACCTTGACGGTCACCTTCCAGGTGCCGTCGCCGGAGTCGGTGAAGTCCGGCTGGAGGACGTTCTGCGGATCCTGGAAGGTCGCGGCCACACCGGCGGCCGTCCCCGTACCGTCCGCGCCGACGACCGGGTGGTTGACGTTGAGGCCGACCCCCGCGGGCAGCAGCCGCCCGGACCGGGCCCGCGCCCGCAGCCGGTCGATCAGCTTGACGGCGAAGTCGACCGTCGGGCCCATCGCGTTGACGGTGGTGACCGGGTCGGGCGCGCTCAGCCCACCGGTGCTGAGGGCGATGGCCGGCACGCCCGACTCCAGCGCGGCGACGGCGCCGCCGACCGTACCGGAGTGGGTGGCGAGCCCGGCGACGTTCGGGCCGAAGTTGGTGCCGGAGACCACGAGGTCGGGGGCCCGGTCCGCGAAGACCTCGGCCAGCCCGAAGGCGACGGAGTCGCCCGGCGTGCCGTCCACGGCCCACACCTTGGGCTCGGGATGCTTCACGGCGAGGGTGGGACCGCTCATCATCTTCGTGCCGGTGCCGCTCTGGTTGGTGAGCGGGGCCACGATCGTCACGTCGTGACCGGCCGCGGTCAGCCGCTCGAACGCCTTCCGGATGCCGGGAGCGTTGTAGCCGTCGTCGTTGGTCAGCAGGATCCGCAGCGGGGCGGCGGGCTGCGACGGGGAGGCGGCCTGCGGGGCGGCGGCCGCGGGCGCCGTGCCGGCCAGGGCCGGGGTGCACAGCAGCAGGGCGGCCAGCGGCAGAACACGCTTGCGTCTCACGGGGATGCTCCTTCGGAGGGGTGGGGTGGCGCAGGGTTCGGGTACGCGGGGTCTGGGGCACGCGGGGTCTGGGGCACGCGGGGTCCGCGGGACGCGGGGTCCCGGGGGGCGTGGGATCCGGGGGCGTGGGATCCGGGGTCAGCGCACGCTGCGGATCGGGAGGATGGCGAGTGCTCCGATCAGCGACAGGGCCCCGCCGGCCAGGAAGAGCGGGGTGTAGCCGCCCAGTCCGGTGACGATGGCGGAGGCGACGAAGGGGGCGATGATCTGCGGCCCGGCGTTGGCGATGTTGAGGACGCCCATGTCGCGGGCGGCGTCCTCGGCCCGGGGGAGGACGAGGGTGACCAGCGCGGTGTCGACGGCCATGAAGCAGCCGAAGGCGAGGCCGTTGAGCGCACTGAAGACGATCATGCCGGTCCACGTGGGACTCACCACGGGGACCGCCATGACCAGTCCGGCGAGGGCGGCCGAGACGCCGACGAACACCTTGCGGCGGTTCCACCGATCGGACAGCAGGCCGCCCAGCACGGTCGACAGGGCCATCGCGACCATCGACACGGGGGTGAGGACGGCCATCGCGGCGGGCGGGGTCAGTCCGGCGGGCAGCGCGATGTGGTCGTCGAGGATGTACAGCTGGTAGCCGACGACCGAGAAGTACCCGAGGACCATCAGGGCCCGGCCGATGAAGGCCCAGCGGAAGTCGTGGTGGCCCAGGGAGGAGAGGAAGGCGGCGAGCCGGGCGCCCTTGGGGCGGCGGCTGCGGCGGCCGTCGCCGCGGCGGTGGCGGCCGCCGTGCGCGGGAGGTCCCGGCAGAAGGTGGTGAGCAGCAGCGCCGCCACGGCGACGAGGGCGCCGAAGACGAGGTAGCCCGTCCGCAGGTGGTCCGCGGTCTGGGAGGCGATGAGGACGCCGACCGTGCCGCCGATCGGCAGACCCAGGCCGACCAGCGCGGACGCGGTGCCGCGGCGGGCCGCCGGGATGCGGTCGGGCACGATCGCGGTGACCGCGGCCTGGTAGACGTTCATGGTGGCCTGCACCAGGCACCAGCCGATGCCGACGAGGAGCGCGGTGCCCACGCTGCCGAGGAAGGCCAGCGCCGCGAGCGAGGCGAGGGCGCCGCCCAGGATCCAGGGGCTGCGGCGCCCGCTGCGGTCGGACAGGGCGCCCGCGATCGGGTTGAAGGCGGTGGCGAAGATCGAGCTGACTCCGCCGATCAGGCCCAGCACGGCGACCTTGTTGACCGGGTCGATCGCGGCGATCTGAAGGGGCAGCAGGACCGAGCCCACGCCCATGTAGACCGCCAGCATGGCGGAGTTGGCGAACAGCAGCAAGGGCAGCAGGCCGCGCTGGCGCGGCGGTTCGGGGACGGCGGGGACGGGATCGACGACGTCGGGCAGGGCCATGACGACTCCTCGGGGCGGAGCGGGGAGGTGGAGGGGGAGGGGTGCCGGTTGCGGATGTGGGGGCCGCATACGCGGGGAGCGGCGGCAGGGGGCACGCGGCAGCAGCCGGAGGCGCCGGGGGAGCGGCGGACGAGCGCGGATTTCCTCGGTGTTACACGTGTCACCTTCAGCGCTGGACCTTGTGTAGCACCCATTTCCGGCCAACGCCAGGGGTTGCGCGCGCCCGCGGCCCGGATCGTGACCGCGAAGAGATCGGTCCTGCCATGACGTGTAACCGGGGCTTGTGCGGCAGCCGGGTCTCGGCCATACTCCGTGCCGCCGTGTGCCGTGGCCGCCGCCCGCCAGGGGCTCCTACGTCGCCGCCCGCCCCGCCGGTTCCTCTTGTCCGCCGGCCCGCCCTGTCCTGCCCCCGCGCTCGGCGCCCCCGCCCCGCGCTGCCCCGTCCCGCCCCGCCGCTCGCCGCCCCGTCACTGGCGAACCGCCGACCGCTCGCCGCTCGCCCTCCCGTGACCGCCCCCGGGACGACCGTGAAAGGCCCGCCATGCCCTCCCCTCCCTCCCGCGTCCCGTCGCCGCACCCGCTGCCGGCCGCTCCGCCGCGCCACGCACTCGCCTGCGGGATCGTCCTCCTGCTCGTACCGCTCCTGGTCGCCCTGCTGCTCCGCGCCGTCGAACGGCCCTTCTTCCAGGGGCTCGACGACTGGTGGGCGGCCGCGGTGAACAGGTCGTCCGCCGACGGGGAGGGCGGGTTCGCCCTCGTCCTCGACCGGCTCGGCGGCCCGCTCGGCCTGGTCCTGCCGCTGGCGCTGATCGGCGTCCTCTGCGTGTACGGGCGCTGGCGCTCGGCGCTCTTCGTCCTCGCCGCGTCCGTCGCGGCCCACCTCTTCGTGGTCCTGCCGCTCAAGCAGCTGGCCGACCGCCCGCGTCCGCCGCACCCGTGGGTCCTGGTCAACGAGGGCTCGTACCCGTCCGGCCAGGTGTTCAGCGCGGTGACCCTGGTGATCGTGGCCGGACTGGTGGTGTTCCCGCCGCGTGCGCGACGCTGGTGGTGGCCGGTCGGGGCCGGGTACGTCCTCGCGATGATGGGCAGCAGGACCTGGCTGCACGCCCAATGGCTCAGTGACACCTTCGCGGGCGCCCTGCTCGGCGCCGGATGCTGCCTGGTGCTGTGGCGGGTCTTCGCCCCGCTGCTGCGCGCGGAGGCGGACCGCATGGCCGCGGACAGCCTGTGGCTGTGAGGCCCGCGCCCCGCAAAGTATCCGTCATGGAGGAATATTGACGGTCGAGAAATTAACGCAATAGTCTCGCGGTGTCGCCGCGCATCCGGCGCGCGGCCAGGAAAGGACCGGCTCATGGCTCACCTCCCGGACGAGGACCAGATGGTCGTGGACCTGCCCGCAGGGCGGCTCCGCGGCGCGGCCGAAGGCGGTCTCCTCGTCTTCCGCGGCGTGCCGTACGCCGCACCGCCGATCGGCGACCTGCGCTGGAGACCCGCCCGCCCGCACCCGGGCTGGAGCGGAATCCGGGACGCCACCGCCGACGGCCCCAGCGCGCCGCAGCTCTACCGGGACGGCGGCGACCCGGTGCTCGGAGGCCACGGTGCGCCCCCCTTCGACGAGGACTGCCTGACCCTCAACGTGTGGACCCCCGCCGCCGACGGACCCCGCCGCCCGGTCCTCGTATGGATCCACGGCGGCGGCTTCGTGTCCGGCTCCGGTTCGCTGCCCGGGTACTCGGGCGCGACCTTCGCACGCGACGGCGACCTCGTGGTCGTGAGCGTCAACTACCGCATCGGTCCGCTCGGTTACCTCTGCCTCGGCCCCGGCGAAGGCGCCAACCACTGGCTCACCGACCAGCTCGCCGCCCTGCACTGGGTACGGGAGAACATCGCCTCCTTCGGCGGCGACCCGGACTCCGTCACGGTCGCCGGACAGTCGGGCGGCGCGGTGTCCACCGCCGCCCTCGCCGGCCATCCGCAGACACGGGGCCTGATCAAGCGGGTGATCCTGCAGAGCCCGCCCCTGGGCCTCGACCTCCCCGGCCCGGACGCCGCCCTGGAGCGCACCGCCGCCTACCTGGAGCTCGCCGGGGCCAAGGACGAGGCGGAGCTGCGCGCGCTGCCCTGGCCCGCGCTGATCGCAGCGGGCGTCGGACTGTTCGCGCGGACCACGCGGTGGGGCCACTGGCCGACCCCCTTCCTGCCCGTGATCGACGCAGCCACCCTCCCGCAGCACCCGGCCGAGGCCCTGCTCGGCGCGGCGGCCGCCGGAATCGACGTCCTGGTCGGCTGGACCCGGGAAGAGGCCACCTTCGGCTTCGCCCTCGACGAGGGGTACACCGCCGCGACCCGGCAGCAGGTCACCGACCGCATCGCGGAGACCTTCGGCGGCGCCGGCGCTCCCTCCGTGTACGCCGAGTACGAGCGGACCCGCCCCGGCGCCCGCCCGCACGACGTCCTCATGGACCTGATCACGGACGAGCTCTTCCGGGTCCCCGCCGTACGGCTCGCCGAGGAGAGGGCCGTGCTCGGCCGGCCCGTCCACGCCTACCAGTTCGACCTGCCCACCCCCGCGTACGAGGGCCGGCTCGGCGCCACGCACTGTCTGGAACTCCCCTTCACCTTCGACAACTTCGACCAGTGGTCGCACGCGCCCTTCCTGGCCGGACTGGCCCCCGGCGTACGCGACGGCCTCGCGCACGCCATGCACCACGCCTGGATCGCCTTCGTACGCACCGGTGATCCGAACCACTCCGGCCTGCCGTCCTGGCAGCCGTACGACAGCCGGACGCGCACCACGATGCGCTTCGACTCGGTCAGCGGCGCCCTCGACGACCTCGCCGGCGCCTCGCGGCGGCTTCATCTGACTCGTGTAACCTGAAAGGAGCTGCACCACACTGCACCCAGTCCGCCCGAAGGAGCCCCGAGGGACGTCATGGCAGACGACACCCGCGTCCCCGCGCCCATCACCAGTGCCGACGTGGCCCGGCTCGCCGGGGTGTCACGCGCCACCGTCTCCTTCGTGCTGAACGACACCCCCGGCCACCGCGTCAGCGAGACCACTCGCGCCCGGGTCCGCGACGCGGCGCGCCGGCTCGGCTACGTCCCGCACGCCGCCGCCCGGTCGCTGCGCGCCGGCCGCAGCAACCTCGTCCTGATGCCCGCCTCGATCTCCGCGATCGGCCGGCTCGTCAGCGACTGGGTGGACGACCTGCACAGCGAGCTCGACCGCCACGGCTACACGGCCGTGCTCCACGCCGGCCGCTTCGCCGACCCCCTCGACGCCGCCCGTGCCTGGGCCGAACTGCGTCCCGCGGCAGTGGTCGCGATGGACGGGGACCGCTTCACCGGCCAGGCGGCCGAGCTGCTGCGCCGCGCCGGGGTGCGGGGCCTGCTCGCCTTCGCGTCCCACCCCGTCGAGGGCGTGCACACCGTCGGCTTCGACCACGCCCGGATCGGCGCCACCGCGGCCGAGCACCTCATCGGCCGGGGCCGCAGCCGGATCGGCGTCGTCATGCCCCTCGAGCGGGGCCTCGGCACGCTCGCCCAGCCGCGCCTCGCGGGAGCCGAGTCGGTCGCCGCGCGCAGCATGGCGACCGTCACCCCGGTGGAGCTGGCCTACACCCGCGAATCCGCGACCGCACTCGCCCGGCGGTGGCGGAGCCTGAACCTGGACTCCGTCTTCGCGTACAACGACGAGTACGCGGCCCTGCTCCTGCACGCGTTCCAGGCCGAGGGCATCCCGGTACCGGACGAGGTCGCCATGGTCGGCTCCGACGACCTCGTCCTCTCCGCGCTCCAGCAGCCCGCGCTGACCACGGTCCGGCTTGAGCTGCCCCCGGCCGCGCGGATCGCGGACACCGTGCACGAGCTGATCGAGACCGGAACGGCCCCGCCGGTAGCGCCCGTCGAGGCCGTACTCGTCCACCGCCAGACCTCCTGAGCACCGTCCGCCACCTTCGGATGGTGGCGGACGGTGTGGACGGCCTCGCGCCGGCCGTGTCCGGCCCGCCGTCGCAGAAGACGCGGCGTGCCGGTCAGCCGATACCGTCTCCGGCCGAACCCGCGGCGGCCCCCCGGCGGTCGCGGCCCCGGCCCCGGCCGCGGCGCTCGCGGACGCGCTCACGCTCGAGCGCAGGCCGCAGCAGCCACCACACCACCAGTCCCGCCCCCGCGCCCGCCGCGGCGCCGGCCACGGTGTCGCTGAGCCAGTGCGCGTGCAGCCACGTACGGCTCCACATCATGGCCAGCGTGAAGACCGTGCCCGCCGCCCACCACAGCCGCCGCCGGGCGGCCGGGACCAGCAGCACCCCGACGACGACCACGAGGAGCGCCGCCGTCGCGGCGTGCCCGGACGGGAAGGATCCGTGGTCGACGCGGACCAGCGGGTGCTCCGGGCGCGGCCGGTCCACCAGGCGCTTGAGGCCCTGGACGACGAGCAGGTTGCCGCCCAGGAAGGCCAGCAGCAGGAACCCGGCCGACACCCGGCGCCCCCGCACGAGCAGCAGGGCCAGCAGAGCGAGCGGGACGATCGCGCCGAACGGGCCGCCGAACCAGTCCAGTCCCGAGGCGACGGCCGCGTACGCCCCCTCGTGCGGGCCGCCCATCCAGGTCAGCCAGCGCTGGTCCAACGCCTGGAAGGGAGGATCGGCGACGTCCGCCCGGACCACGACGGCCGCCGACGCGGCGGCCCCCAGGAACAGCAGGCCCAGGAACAGCGCGCCCCGGCCGCGCGGCGCCCCGGCGGCGGACCCGTCGGCGCGCGCGGCTTCGATCCCGACCGGACCGCTGGTCACGGGCGGACCGCTGGTCACGGGCGGGCTACTGGTCACGGCCGGCTCTCGAGCCCGCGGGAGCGAGGTGCCCGGCGAGGAAGGCCACGCTCTGCGCGACGATCCCGGGAATGTCAGGGGAGCCGAGGAAGATGTGGTCCGCGCCTTCGACGGGCCGCAGGGTGACCTCGCCCCCGGCATCGCGCAGCGCCGCGGCGAGGGCCTCGCTCTGGCTGTAGGGCACCAGGCCGTCGCGGGTCCCGTGCACCAGCAGGAACGGCGGCAGGGGCGGGGCCCCGGCGTACGTCACCGGGCTGGCCGCCCGCGCCGGCTCCGGGTCCTCGGCGACGGGGGCGCCGAGCAGGGCCTCGTACGGGTCGGGGAACGCGACCTCGGAGGGCATCGGCGGCATGGGGTGCGCGGCGAGGGCGACCAGGTCGGAGCAGCCGTACCAGTCGACGACGGCCAGCACCCCGGTCTCGCCGGAGCCGACGCCCTCCGTGCCCTCGAGCGCGGCGCCGCCCTCCGTGCCGGGCCCGGTGAGACCGGCGAGTGCGGCCAGGTGGCCGCCGGCCGACTCGCCCCAGACGCCGATCCGGTCGGGCTCGATGCCGAAGACGCCGGCGAACGCGCGGACGTAGCGGATCGCGGCCTTCACGTCGTGCAGCTGGGCCGGGAAGGGCGCCTCCAGGCTGTGCCGGTAGTCGACGGAGACCAGCGCGAGCCCGGCGCCGAGGACCGCGCCGTGCAGCAGGTCGGCGGGCACGGTCGGCGGCGGGTAGCGGCGGTCGCCGTCCAGCCAGCCGCCGCCGTGGATCCAGATGACGGCGGGGAAGGGGCCCTCGCCGGCGGGCACCTGGACGTCGAGCAGCCGCGGGCGGTAGCCGGGCGTGGTCGCGTAGGTGACCCCGTCGAATCGGCGCACCCCGTCAGCGCCGGTCACGGGCGCCACCGGCGGCCGGTACGGCGGAGGCGGCCAGGTCATGTCGGCGGTGTCGAACTCGGCCGGGGCCGGTGCGGGGGTCGATGCCGGGGGAGTCTGCGTCATTGCGGCCCTTCCAAGGTGGGGCGGCCGGGGCGGGCGCGTACTTCATGACGTTTGTCCGAAATGCTTGCGCGGGCCACCGGGGGAGACGTAACGTGTTACACGTGTAATCACGACTCTAGCGATGCATTTCCGCTGGCGACAAGGGCCAGAAGTCGGTCGGGTTCTCGATATCGATTACGCGAGCCACGCGAGCCACCCCAGCCCGTCCTGGCGGTTGCGTCGCCTTCCCCCCTTCGGGAGCACGTCATGCTCACCACCATCGGCGGTTCGGTCCGCAGCGTCACCCACTGGGTCAGAGACCCCGGCCCGGTGGCCGTACCGCAGGCCAGGGCCCGGGTGCGGGCCGTGCTCGAAGGGTGGCGGATCCCGCTCGACGCGTCGGACGCCCTGCTGCTGGCCGTCAGCGAGCTCGTCGGCAACGTCGTCCGGCACGTGGGCGCCGGCTGGATGCGGGTGGCAGTGGCCTCCGATGGCGGATGGATCCGACTGGAGGTCGCCAACCAGGGCGCGTCGCTTCCGCGGCTGCCGGCGCCCCGCGCGGCCGTCGACCCGGACGCCGAAGACGGGCGCGGACTGCTGATGGTGCAACTGCTGGTGGCCGGGATGGGCGGCGAACTCGCCCTGTCGGCCGATGAGTTCGGCACGTCCGTCCGCGTGCGCGTCCCGGCCGTCTGAGTCGCGGTCCGGGGTCGCCGGGGCGCGTGTGACGGCAGCGATATCGCGCAATGTTGACGGGCGCCAAATATTCGACATACCTTGCACCCGTCTCCCCCGCTGCTCCCTGATCGAGGTGCCGCCCCATGGAGCTCTCCCCTTCCGCGCATGCCGATTCCTTCTGTCGCGACCGGCTGCCGCCTTTCCCTCTCTGGCCCGAACTCCACTTCGACCTACCGGAGTTGGCGTATCCGGACCGGCTTAACTGCGCCCGGCGACTGCTCGACGACACCGTCGAACGCCTGGGCCCCGACCGTCCCGCCCTGCTCACCCCGACCGACCGCTGGACGTACGGCGAACTCCGCCGCCGGGCCGACCAGGTCGCCCAAGTGCTCACCGAGGACCTCGGACTGCGCCCCGGCAACCGCGTCCTGCTGCGCGGCCCCAACAACCCGTGGCTCGTCGCCGCCTGGTTCGGCGTCCTGAAAGCCGGCTGCGTCGCCGTGACCACCATGCCGCTGCTGCGTGCCGCCGAACTCGCCGAGCTGTACGACATCAGCCGTCCCGCGGCCGCGATCTGCGACCACCGCCACACCGGGGAGCTCGACGCGGCCGGCCTTCCCGGCCTGCCGGTCGTCCCCTACGGCGGACGCGGCCCCGAGGACCTGACCGCGCGGTGCGCGGCCAAGGACGGCCGCTTCGCCACCGTCGACACCGCCGCCGACGACGTGGCGCTGATCGCCTTCACCTCCGGCACGACGGGCCGCCCCAAGGCGACCCTGCACTTCCACCGCGACGTCCTCGCCAATGCCGACACGTTCTCCCGGCACCTTCTCAAACCCCGCCCCGACGACGTGTTCACGGGCACGCCGCCGCTCGCCTTCACCTTCGGGCTCGGCGGGCTCGTGGTCTTCCCGCTGTACGCCGGCGCCGCGACCCTGCTGATCGAGCAGGCGGCTCCGCAGCAGCTGGCGGACCTCGTCGCCGCCCACGGGGTGACCGTCCTGTTCACCGCTCCCACGGCCTACCGCGCGATCATGGCGGCCGGGGCGGTGGACCGGCTGGCCGGACTGCGCCGCTGCGTGTCCGCCGGTGAGCCGCTGCCCGCCGCCGTCTGGCACGAGTTCCACGAGGCCACCGGCCTGCGGATCATCGACGGCATCGGGGCCACCGAGATGCTGCACGTCTTCATCTCGGCGGCCGACGAGGACATCCGGCCCGGCTCCACCGGCCGTCCCGTACCCGGCTACCGTGCCGCCGTCGTGGACGAACAGGGCGATCCCGTGCCCGACGGGCAGCCCGGCCTCCTCGCCGTCACCGGCCCCACCGGCTGCCGCTACCTCGCGGATCCGCGCCAGTCCTCGTACGTCAGGAACGGCTGGAACATCACGGGCGACACCTATGTCCGCGATGCCGACGGCTACTTCTGGTACGTCGCCCGCAGCGACGACATGATCGTCTCCTCCGGCTACAACATCGCGGGCCCCGAGGTCGAGAAGGCGCTCGCCGCCCACCCGTACGTCGAGGAGTGCGGTGTCGTCGGGGCCCCCGACGAACGGCGCGGCATGATCGTCAAGGCGTACGTGGTCCTGCGCGCGGGCGTCCCGGCGGACCCGGACACGGTCCGCGCACTCCAGGACCACGTCAAACGGACCATCGCCCCCTACAAGTACCCGCGCGCCGTGGAGTTCGTGACGGAACTCCCGCGCACCGGCTCCGGAAAGCTCCGGCGCGCCGAACTGCGCAGCCTGGCGGCCCGGACGGCCCCCGAGGCCGCCCCACACCCCGGCACACGCCCCCGGCCGGCCGAGCCGCCGCAGCCGGCCGAGCCGCCGCAGCCCCCGCGGCTGCCGAGCGTCGTCGTCGAACGCCGCGTCGAATGGCCCGACACCGACGCCGCGGGCCACTACCACCACTCCACGGTCGCCCGCTGGGTCGAGGCGGCCGAGGCCGTGCTGCTGCGCCGCCTGGGCCTGGCCCACCTCTTCGGCAGCACGCCGCGGGTCCACTTCGAGGCCGACTACCGGGCCCGGCTCTGGTTCGGGGACGCGGTGCGCACCGAGCTCCGGGTCACCAAGGTCGGCGCCGCCTCCCTCCACTACGCGTTCACGGTCTACGGGGAGCACGGCACGGAGGCGGCCGCCGGACGGATGGTCATCGCCCACTCGGCAGCCCGCGCCACCGGGGCCACCCCCTGGCCCGACGACGTACGGGCCGTACTCACCACCGCGGGCCCGCAACGGGCCGAGCTCCTCATCGCTTCGGAACCACTGGGAGGCACGCCGTGCGCGTGGCAGTCATAGGAGGAGGCCCCGGCGGGCTGTACTTCGCGGCCCTGGCCAAACAGCTCTCCCCGCACTGGGAGATCACCGTCTGGGAGCGCAACGCCCCCGACGACACCTTCGGCTTCGGCGTCGTGTTCTCCGACGAGACCCTCGACGGCATCGCCCAGGCCGACCGCGAGACGTACGAGGCCATGTCGGCGCGGTTCGCCCGCTGGACGGACGTCGACATCCGCTACCGGGGCCGCACCCTCACCTCGGGCGGCCACGGCTTCGCCGCCCTCGGCCGGCGCGACCTGCTGCGGATCCTCCAGGAGCGCTGCTCCGCCCTGGCGGTGGACGTCCGCTACCGCACCGAGGCCCCGCCGGCCGCCGAACTCGCCGACACCCACGACCTGGTCGTGGCCTGCGACGGCGTACGGTCGGCCACCCGCGCCGCCTTCGCCGACACCTTCGGCCCCGACCTCGACGAACGCGCCGGACGCTACATGTGGCTCGGCACGGACAAGGTCTTCGAAGCCTTCACCTTCATCGTCGACGAACAGGACTTCGGCACGCTCCAAGTGCACGCCTACCCGTACGACGACACCCGCTCCACCTTCATCGTGGAGATGGCCGAGGACGCCTGGCGGCGCGCCGGCTTCGAGGAGTCCGCCGCCCGCGGCCTGCCCCCCGGCGCGAGCGACACCGCGAGCATCCGGCGCTGCGAGGAACTCCTCGCCGCCCACCTCGACGGCCACCGGCTCCTCCCCAACAACTCCAAGTGGCTGCGCTTCACCACCGTGCGCAACCGCACCTGGCGCCACGGCAAGATCGTGCTGCTGGGGGACGCGGCCCACACCGCCCACTTCTCCATCGGCTCCGGCACCAAGCTCGCCATGGAGGACGCCCTCGCGCTGGCCGCCTGCCTGCACGAACACCCCGACGTGCCGCGGGCGCTCGCCGCCTACGAGGAGGAGCGCAAGCCGGTGGTGGAGTCCACCCAGCGGGCCGCCCAGGCCAGCCTCGAGTGGTTCGAGCACATCGACCGGTACACCGGCCAGGGCCCTCACCAGTTCGCCTTCAACCTGCTGACCCGCAGCCGCCGCGTCACCTACGACAACCTGCGCGTCCGAGACGAGGGCTTCACCACCGCGGTCAACGGCTCCTCGACCGTGCCGCCCATGTTCCGGCCGTTCCGGCTCGGCGGCCTGCTGCTGCGCAACCGGGTCGTCGTACCGCCGACCGCGCTGGACACCGCCCGTGAGGGGGTCCCGGGCGACTTCGACCTCGTCCACCTCAGCACCCAGGCCCTCGGCGGCTCCGGCCTGGTCCTCGCCGGGATGACCGCCGTCAGCGCCGACGGGCGCGCCACCCCCGGCTGCCCGGGCCTGTGGACCGACGAGCAGGAAGCGGCCTGGCGGCGGATCACCGGCTTCATCCGCGGCCAGTGCGACACCCGCCTCGGCATCCAGCTCACGCACGCGGGCCGCCGCGCGGCCACCGGCGACGGCCCGCCCCTCGCCGCCTCGAGCCTGGCCTGGGACGAGCACAGCCGCCTCCCGCGCGAAGCCGACCGCGCCGACATGGACGTGCTCGTACGGGACTTCGCGGCCGCGGCCCGGCGCGCCGACCGGGCCGGCTTCGACGTACTGGAACTCCAGTACGGGCACGGTCACCTGCTCTCCGGCTTCCTCTCACCGCTGACCAACCGGCGCACCGACGCCTACGGCGGAGACCTGGCCGGGCGGCTGCGCCTGCCGCTCGAAGTGCTGCGCGCCGTACGGGCGGTGTGGCCCTTCGACAAGGCCCTGCTCGTCCGCATCTCGGCCGCCGACTGGGCCGAGGGAGGCCTCACCGAGACCGACGCCGTGGCCGTCGCCCGCGCCCTCGCCGAGGCGGGCGCCGACGCCATCGACGTCTCCACCGGCGAGGTCGTCGCCCACGAGCGGCCCCCGTACGGCCGCAGCTACCAGACCCCGTACGCCGACCTGATCCGCAACGCCACCGGGGTCCCCACCCTCGCCGTCGGCGCGATCTCCACCTACGACGACGTGAACTCGATCCTCCTGGCCGGCCGGGCCGACCTCTGCGGTGTGGGCCGCGCCCAGCTCCACGACCCCCTCTGGACCCTGCACGCCGCGGCAGCCCAGGGCTACCAGGGGCCCGCGGCACCCTGGGCGCCGTCCTGGGCGGCGGGCCGCCGCCGGCCCCCGGCCGCCCGCACCGACCGGGTGCCGCCCCGCCTCGAACTCCTGCGGCCGCCCGCCGAACCCGTCCACCGCCGCTGGCTGCCGCGCGTCGCCGCGGTGCCCGCACCCCGATAGCGGAGGTCCCTCCATGGACAACCTGCGCCGCTTCACGGCCGCGGCCGTCCAGGCCGCCCCCGTCTACCTCGACCCCGCCGCCACCGTCGACAAGGCCGTCGCCCTGATCGCCGAAGCCGCCGGCAACGGCGCCGAACTCGTCGTGTTCCCCGAGGTGTTCGTCGCCGGATACCCGTACTGGAACTGGACGATGAACCCGGTCCAGGGCTCGCCCTGGTTCGCGCGGCTCCGGGCCGCCTCGGTCGACGTACCCGGACCGCACGTCGACGCCCTGCGCGCCGCCGCCCGGCAGCACGGCACCACCCTCGTCATCGGCGTCAACGAACGGGTCCCGTACAGCCTCGGCGTCCTGCACAACACCCTGCTCACCATCGGCCCCGACGGCGAACTCCTCGGCGCGCACCGCAAGCTGGTGCCCACCTGGGCGGAGAAGCTCACCTGGACCGGCGGTGACGGCAGCTCGCTGCGGGTCCACGCCACCCCCGTCGGACCGCTCGGCGTTCTGGCCTGCGGAGAGAACACCAACACCCTGGCCCGGTTCACCCTCCTCGCGCAGGGCGAACTGGTCCACGCCTCCTGCTACATCGCCCTGCCCGTTGCCCCGGCCGACTACGACATGGCCGACGCCATCGCCGTGCGCACCGCCGCCCACAGCTTCGAGGGCAAGGTCTTCTCCGTCGTCGCCTGTTCCACCGTCTCCGCGGAGATCGTCGACGCCGTCGCCGGAAACGACGAGGACCTGCGGGAGCAGTTCACCCGCCCGCGCAGCGCCCTGTCCGGGATTTTCGGCCCCGACGGCCGCCCGGTCACCGAGCCCCTCGTCGACGAGGAGGGCATCGTCTACGGCGAGATCGACCTGGCCCGCTGCGTCCAGCCCAAGCAGATGCACGACATCGTCGGCCACTACAACCGCTTCGACGTCTTCCGCCTCGAAGTCGACAACCGCCCCCGCCGGCCCGTGGCGTTCACCGTGCCCCCCGGCCCCCCGACCACCCCCGCTCCCGCCCCCACCCCTGCCCCCGCCTCCGAGGAGGACGCATGAGCACCGAGCACGACGACACCGCCCTCGGCCGCGCCCGGGTCACCGACACCCCCGAACTCACCGCCTACTACGAGGAACTCGGCGCCCTCGACGCGGGCGCCCTGTGGACCGTCGCCAACGACATCGAGCCCTGGTACCCGCAGCCCCGGTCCGTCCCCGTGCTGTGGCGGTACGCCGACCTGCGCCCCCTGGTCCACAAGGCCCTCGGCCTGGTCCGGGCCGACGACGCCGGCCGCCGCGTGGTCATGCTCGTCAACCCCGGCCGCCGGGACGTCAGCGCCGCCGCCGGACTCCTCTACACCGGCCTGCAGATCATGGGCCCCGGCGAGGCCATGACCGCACACCGCCACCAGGCCGCCGCCCTGCGCTTCGTCCACGAGGGCACCGGAGCCTGGACGATCGTCGACGGCCAGAAACTCAAGGTCGGCGCCCGCGACTTCGCCATCACCCCCGGCGGCACCTGGCACGAACACGGCAACGAATCGGACGACGCGCCCGTCATCTGGCAGGACGGACTCGACATCCCGCTGGTCAACGCCCTGGACGCGGGGTTCTACGAGGTGCACCCCGAGCTGTACCAGACCCCCGGAAAGGTCATCAACTCCTCCGTCCTGACGTACGCGGCGAACCTGCTGCCGTACGGGGTGGAGAAGTGGACCCGGCCCTACTCGCCGCTGCTCGCCTTCCCCTGGGAGCCGACGTACGAGGCCCTGCTGGGGCTCGCCAAGGCCGGCGAGGGCTCCCCGTACGACGGAGTCATCGCCGAGTACACCAACCCGCTCACCGGCGGTCCGGTCATGCCCACCATGGGCGCCCACATGCAGCTGCTGCGCCCCGGCCAGGTCACCCGCGCGCACCGCCACACCGGTTCGGTGCTCTACACCGCTGCTAAGGGCCGGGGCGTCTCGGTGATCGCCGGACGGCGCTTCGAGTGGACCGAGGGCGACATCTTCTGCGTCCCGTCCTGGGCCTGGCACGAGCACCACAACCTCGATCCCTCCGAGGACGCCTGCCTCTTCTCCTTCAACGACTTCCCCGTCATGCGCTCGCTCGGTTTCCACCGGGAAGAGGCGTACCCCGACCACGGCGGCCACCAGCCCGCCACCGCCTGAACCCGAGGAGCCCCCATGCGACTGCTGACCTTCACCACCACCACCGGCTCCGGCGGCGGCGCCGAACGCCTGGGCGTCGAGGACGACGGCCACGTCATCGACCTGGCCGCCCTCGCCGACCGGGCCGGAGTCCACCTGCCGCACGATCTGCTCTCCTTCATCCAGGCGGGCCCCGCCGCGCGGGAGACCGCCCGGCGCCTGCTCGCCGCGGATCCGTCCGACCGGCCGGCTTCGGCCGTGCACCGCCCGGGCGAGGTCACCCTGCGCGCCCCGTACCGGCCCGGCAAGATCATCGGAGTCGGCCTCAACTACGTGGAGCACGTGGAGGAGTCCAGCCGGAGCCTGGACACCGACCGGGAACGCCCGCCGCGCCCGGTCCTGTTCTCCAAGCCGGCCACCGCCGTCACCGGGCCGGGGCAGCCCATCCTGCACAACGCCGACCTGACCACCCAGCTCGACTGGGAGTGCGAACTCGCCGTCGTCATCGGCCGCACCGCCCGCCGGGTCAGCGAGCAGGAGGCGTACGACCACGTCTTCGGCTACGCCGTCGTCAACGACATCAGCGCCCGCGACCAGCGCCGCTCCGGCCAGTGGTTCTTCTCCAAGGGCCAGGACTCCTACGCCCCCTTCGGCCCGGTGGTCGTGACGGCCGACGAGGTTCCCGACCCCATGGCCCTCGACCTCTCCCTGCGCGTCAACGGCGTCACCAAGCAGAAGTCGAACACCCGGCACATGCTCTTCCCGATCGCCCGCCTCATCGCCGACATCAGCTCCGGCATGACCCTGGAGCCCGGCGACGTCATCGCGACGGGATCGCCCTCCGGCGTCGGAGCCGGGATGGTCCCCCCGCAGTTCCTCGTCCCCGGGGACACCGTCGAAGCCACCGTCGAGCTGATCGGCACCCTGACCAATCCCGTCGTCGACGCCCGCTGAGGAGTACCCGTGCCCTCCCGTACCTCCCGTACGCCCCGTACCTTCCGCATCGGCCAGATCGTGCCGAGCTCCAACGTCACCATGGAGACCGAGGTCCCGGCGATCCTGCGGGCCCGCCAGAGCCTCGTACCCGACGAGGGCTTCACCTTCCACTCCAGCCGGATGCGCATGACCCATGTGACCCCCGAGCAGCTCAAGGCCATGGACGCCGACTCCGACCGCTGCGCCGTGGAACTCTCCGACGCCCGCGTCGACGTGCTCGGCTACGCCTGCCTGGTCGCCATCATGAGCATGGGGCTCGGCTACCACCGCGCCGCGCAGGAGCGCCTGCACCTGCGCACCGCGCAGAACGGCGGACCGGCGCCCGTGGTCACCAGCGCGGGCGCCCTCGTCCACGGCCTGCACACGCTGGGCGCCCAGAAGATCGTGCTGCTCGCCCCGTACATGCGCCCGCTCACCCGTACCGTCGTCGACTACCTCGGCCACGAGGGCATCGAGGTCCTGGACCACCAGGCCCTGGAGATCCCCGACAACCTCGACGTCGCCGCGCACGACCCGGCCCGGCTGCCCGGGCTCGCCCGGGCGCTGGAGCACGCGGAGGCCGACGCGGTCGTCCTGTCCGCCTGCGTGCAGATGCCCTCCCTGACCGCCATCGAGGAGGCCGAACAGCTGCTGGGCAAGCCGGTCGTGTCCGCCGCCGTCTGCACCGCCCACCAGATGCTGCGCGCCCTGGACCTCGAGGCCGTGGCCCCGGGGGCCGGACACCTGCTGTCCGGCGCGTACGCGCGGGCGCCCCTGCCGCAGTAGCCCGAGGAGCCCGAGGAGCCCGAGGAGGCCGAGCAGCCCGCAGGGGCCGCAGGGGCCGGAGGAGGGCTCGATATGATCGCGACCGCGCACAACGGAAGGCGATCATGTCCGACAGCCCCCTTCGGCCCAGCTCGTTGATCAACACGGTCTACGGGGCGTTCCTGCGCCGCCTCGGCGGCTGGATCTCCATCGCGGACCTGATCACGCTGATGGGCGAACTGGACGTCGACGGGCCGGCCGTACGCTCGGCCATCTCGCGCCTCAAGAAGCGCGGAGTCCTCGAACCGGAGCGCAGGGGCGCCACCGGCTACCGCCTCAGCCCGGCCGCCCACCCCGTCTTCGACGAGGGCGACCGCCGCATCTTCGCCAGCCTCGAACCCGCCGACCTGGCCGACGGCTGGGCCATGGCGGTCTTCTCCGTACCGGAATCCGAGCGCAACCACCGCTACCAGCTGCGCACCCGGCTGACCTGGCTCGGCTTCGGCAACATCGCCCCCGGCGTGTGGCTGGCGCCCGGCCGGCTGCTCGACGACGCCCGCGGCATGCTGGAGCGGCTCGGACTCAGCGACTACGTCCACCTGTTCGCCGCCGAGTACGCCGCCTTCAGCGACCTGCCCGGCACGGTCGGCTCCTGGTGGGACTTCCCGGCGATCCAGACCCAGTACGCGGCCTTCACCGACGCCTACGCGCCCGTGGCGGCACGGCTGGGCGCGGGGCCCGGCCCGGACCCCGCGCAGGCGTTCCGCCACTACGTGCCGCTGCTCACCCAGTGGCGCCGCCTCCCGTACCTCGACCCGGGCCTGCCGACGGAACTGCTCCCGGCCGACTGGAACGCGGTCACCGCCCGCCAGGTGTTCCAGCAGCTCCACACGGTGCTGCTGGAACCGAGCCTGCGCCACGTCCAGGAGGTCACGGGCCTGCCCGAAGAGTCCCGGCCCCCGTCAACACGGCAGCAGCACTAGGAACGAGACGGCCTATCCGACGGAGACCCGGTCCTGGTCCGGGCGGGAGGCCGGGGGGCCGGCCGGGAGACCGTCGGGCCGGCCGCGCCGGGAGCGGCCGGGGCGGACCGGCCACCACGTGCTCCGGCCGAGGAGCGCGGCCAGCGCGGGCACCAGCACGATGGACAGGACGAACGCGGAGAGCATGATGCCCAGCGCCGTCGCGAAGCCGATCTGCTGCGTGGACGGGTCCGTGTTCACGGCGAGGCTGCCGAACGAGGCCGCCAGGACGACGCCCGCCGTGGCGATCGCGGGCGCGGTGTGCCGGACGGCGCGGGCGACGGCCGCGCGCGCCGGCCCGGGGCGTTCCATCTCCTCGCGTATGCGGTCGCTGATCAGGATGTTGTAGTCGGTGCCGAGGGCGACGACGAAGAGGAACAGCACCAGCGGGAGGACGAAGTTGACGCCCGGCTCGTCGAGCAGGTGCTGGAAGAAGAAGGCGGAGGCGCCGAGGGTGGCGGCGAACCCGAGGCCGACGGCGATCATGAGGATCGCGGGGGCGAGCAGGCTGCGCAGCAGGACGATCAGGATGAGGGCGATCAGCACCGCGGCGACGGGGAAGACGATTCGCAGGTCGTGGTCGACGGCGGTGGAGATGTCGGCGAAGACCGCGGCCGTGCCGCCGACATGGGCCTCGGTTCCCGCCGGGGCGACGCCGGCGATCGTGTCGCGGACCGGTCCCGAGACGAGGTCGCGGGCCTCCTGCGTCTGCGGGCCGGCGGTGAGGTAGAAGTCGAAACGCGCGGCCGTGCGGTCCTCGTTGAGGGTGGTCGCCCCCACCTTGCCGACGCCCTCGACCGTGGCGAGGGCCCGGGGCAGTGCCTCGATCCGCTCGGTGTCGAGGGTGCGGCCGTCCGTCGCGGTGACGTAGACCGTGGCCGGGTCGGACACCCCGGCGGGCAGGGAGCGGGAGATCTCGGCGGCGGTGGCGGCGGCCGGGGTCTCCAGGCTGCCGCCGCCCTGGCCGAAGTCCATCCGGATGCCGGCCAGTCCGGCCGCGAGAGCGCCCAGCAGGGCGACGCTGGCCAGTACGAGGCTCGCCGGGCGCCGGGCGACCAGGGCGCCGAAGCGGGTGGCCGCCCCCTCCGCGGGCTCCCGCTTGAGGGCCCGGGAGGGCCAGAACATCGCGCGTCCGGTGGCCGCGAGCAGTGCGGGCATCACGGTCAGGCTGGCCAGCAGCATGACCAGGACCGACACGGCGATGGCCGGCCCGAGGACGCGGAACTGCCCGAAGGTCGCGATGGCCAGGGTGGCGAAGGCGGCCACGATCGTCAGGGCGGCCGACGTGATGGCCGTGCCGACCCGGGCACTGACCTCGGCCGCCGCCTCACGGGCGGGCTGCTCCGGCCGGGAGCGCAGCTGTTCCCGGAAGCGGAACAGGAGGAAGAGGAAGTAGTCGACGCCGATGCCGATCAGCACGACGCTGATCATGCTCGGGGTGGACGGGTCCAGCCGGATGCCGCTGAGCGCCGCGCCGCCGACCACCGTGCCCGCCGCCGCGCCGCCGACGATGACCACCGCGATCAGCGGGACGAAGGCGGCCAGGGCACTGCGGAACACCAGGATGTTGATCAGCACGATCAGGCCGACCATGAGGATGCCGACAACGGTCTGGGTGGTCTTCTCCGCGTCGGCGGTGTCCGTGAGGTCGGCCAGGCCGCCCGTGAAGCCGGTGCGCATCCCGGCCTCCGTGAACGCCTCCTCGGCCCGGTCGTGGAAGACGCGGTACACGCGCTGGAGGCCGGGGTCCATCGAATTGCCGGTCAGCCGGACCGAGAGCAGCGCGAAGCTCCGGTCGGGTGCGGTCATCGCGGGGACGACCCCGGGGGTCTGGGAGTGGTCCTCGTTGAGGAAGGCGGGCGGCTCGTCCTCCGTCGGCGCGGGCATCTCGACGCGCCGGCTGCCCAGCTGCCCGGCGACGTCGCCGACGCGCCGCTGATCGGCCTCGGTGAGCGGCTCGCCGTCGGCGCGGGCGACGAGCACGGTCACCGCGTTGCTGTCGGGCTTCACCCCGAACTTCTCCTCGGCGACCCTCAGCGCGGCGGCCGAGTCGTACTGTGCGGGCAGGAACTCGCCGCTCTGGGTCTCGGTCACCCGGTAGACGAGTGCCTGGCCGAGCACGCTCAGGAAGATGCCCAGGACCGCCCAGACGGCGATCACCTTCCACGGGTTGCGGGCGGAGAACCCGGTCAGAGCGCGGATCACGTGGTTGTCCTTCGGTGTCGGATGCTTCGCCGGGTCCTCCCGGCTGAATCCAGCTCATCAGCGCGCCGCGCACGATGCGTCCGAGCACAGGACGAGACGGCGCCCGGGAGCGGGGGCCGGGCCGGAGCGCCGACCAGGACCCTGGTCCCGGGTCGTGATCGGCTCCAGGTCCCGGGGCGGGGGCCGCGGACCGGTGAAAGAATGGATCACGAGACGACGGTCGGTCGTGCGCCCCGGCCGCCGGCGGGGGCGCCCACGGGGGAGGACGACACCATCGACACCATGCAGAAGACGGGTACCGCGTCGGAGAGTTCCGCTGACGGCGGCCCCCGGCCGGGCGGCGACGCCCCGCCCTGGACGCGCAACGACGCGCTGGTCACCATCGGGGCCGCCGCCGTGGACCTCCTCGGCTTCTCGCTCAGCAGTCAGATCGACCACGGGTACGTCCCGCCGGCCGGCTGCGTCCTGCTGGTCGTGGCCGCGCTGCCGCTGCTGGCCCGGCGCCGCGCCCCGCTGTCCACGCTCGCGGCCGTCCTGCTGCTCGGGCTGGGCCTCAACCTGACCGTGCCGGTGCCCCAGCACTTCACCGCGACGGCCGCGGTCGCCCTCTACACCGTCGCACGATCCCGGGGCCCGGCCGTGGTCGCGTGGGCCGCGCTCGTCTCCGCGGCGATGCCGCTGATCGGGCAGTCACCGCGGCCGGGGATCCTGGACGTGATCGGCAGCGCCGCCAACGCACTGCTCGTGATCGTCACCGCCGCCGCGATGAACCGCTGGCACCGCGAGAACGAGGCCAACCGCCGGCTGCTCGCCGACCGCGCGGTGGCCGACGAACGGCGCCGCATCGCCCGTGAGCTGCACGACATCGTCGCCCACCACATCACCACCATGCAGCTGATGGCCGGAGGCGCCCGCGCCAACCTGGCGGGCGACCCCGAGGTGGTCCGGGAGGCACTGGTCACCCTGGAGGGATCCGGTCGGATGGCGCTGCGCGAGATGCGCCAACTGCTGGACGTACTGCGGGCGGGAGACGAGGCCGAGGAGGAGCCCACCGCCCCGCAGCCCGGGGTCGGGGACCTGGCGGGCATCATCGGCGAGACCCGCCGGGCCGGGCTGCCCGTGGAACTGGACGTGCGGGGCGAGGAGCGCCCGCTGCCGCCGAGCGTGGGCCTGACCGTGTTCCGCATCGTGCAGGAGGCGCTGACCAACGCCCGCAAGTACGCCGGCCAGGCGCGGGCCTCCGTACGGCTGACGTACGGGACGCACGGGCTGGCGGTGGAGGTGTCCGACGACGGGGCCGGAGCGGCGGCCGCGTCCGCCGGATCCGGCTACGGTCTGGTGGGGATGCGGGAACGGGTCGCCCTGCACGGCGGCACGCTCGAGGCCGGACCGCTGGCCGCGGGCGGGTTCCGGGTGGCGGCCCGACTGCCGCTGAAGAGCGGGGAAGGGGCGCTGCGATGAGCGGACGGACGACGGAGGCGATCAGGGTGCTGATCGCGGACGACCAGCCGCTGGTGCGGCGCGGGCTGGCCCTGATCCTCGCCCCCGACCCGGCCTTCGAGGTGGTGGGCGAGGCCGGCGACGGCGAGGAGGCGGTGGAACTCGCCCACCGGCTGCGGCCCGACGTCGTCGTGATGGACATCCGGATGCCGGTGCTGGACGGGGTCGGCGCCACCGAACGGCTCGCGCGGACCCTGCCCGAGTGCCGGGTCCTGGCGCTGAGCACCTTCGACATGGACGAGTACGTGGTGGCGGCGCTGCGCGCCGGGGCCTACGGGTTCCTGCCCAAGGACATCTCCCCGGAGGAACTCGTCGCGGCGGTGCGCGTGGTGCACACCGGAGAGGCCGCGGTCGCGCCCCGGCTGCTGACCCGGCTCCTCTCCGCCTACGTACTGGCCCCGCGCCCTCCGCAACCGCCCACGGTGGACCCGGGCGACCTGACGCCGCGCGAGCAGGAGGTGTGGCGGCTGATGGCCACGGGGCTCGACAACGCGGAGACCGCCCAGGCCATGGACATCAGCGTGTCGACCGTGAAGAACCACATCACCAGCCTCTTCGGGAAGCTCGCCGTCCGCGACCGCGCCCAGGCGGTGATCGCCGCGTACGAGACGGGCCTGGTCGAAGCCGGCACCCGGAACCAGTGAGGCACCGGCTACCCGGCCTCGTCCGGGAGCTCCGCCCGGGCCAGCGCGAGCACCCCGGCGCAGATCAGGGCCAGGCCCAGCGCCTGCGGCAGCAGCCACCACTGCGCCCGCAGGTGCTCCTCGTACAGCAGCACGCCCAGCGCCACGCTGACGCTCGCGTCCCCGAGGGTCAGCGCGGGCTGCGAGGCGACCAGCGGGCCGCCTTGCATGGCGTGTTCGAGCAGGAGCAGCGCACACACCCCGCTGACGGCGAAGGCGTACGTCTCCCACGTGGTCAGGAACGCGCCGATCCCGCCCCCGTCGAGGACGTGCATCGCGGATTTCATGAGGGCGGCGGTGAGCGCGTAGCAGACGGCGGTGGCCGCGCCCAGGCACCCGGCCCGCATCCGCCCGGCCGGCCGGCGCAGTCCTGCCGCGGCCAGCAGGGCCACCGCCACCGCGGACGCGGCCAGCGCCAGCACCCACCGGTCGAGCGGTACGTCGGTGCGGTTCCCCTCCGGTGAGGCGGCCACCAGCACGATGCCGAGCCCGGCCACCACCCCCGCCACGGCCAGCCACAACGCCCCCGGCAGCCGGGTCCGCGCCACCAGCGACGCGATCAGCAGCGCCAGCGGCAGCTCCAGGACGAACAGCGGCTGTACGAGGGCCAGCGCGCCCGTGGCGAGCGCGACGGCCTGCCCCACTCCGGCCGCGATCACGGCCAGGATCCCGGCGATCCAAAGGGGCCGCCGCAGCAGGTCGAGGACGAGCCCGAACCGGAAGCCGTCGCTCTGCGGCACGGTGAGCGCGGCCCGCCGCTGGAGCACGGTCGCCAGCGCGTTGCTGAACGCCGCGAACAGTGCGAAGAGGACCGGCAGGACGTAGCCCATGCCCCCGATCCTCACCGATCCGGCGCCCCTCAGGGCGCCGCGACACTCCCGGACCCGATGCCGTGCCGGGCCCGCCGCAGGACCAGGGCCGCCAGGGCTCCGGGAGCGCCCGACGGGCCGCGGATGCCGGGGAAGGCGTTCACGTCCACGATCAGGGGCCTCCCGCCACCGGCGTCGATGATGTCCACGCCGTAGACGTCCAGCGCGAAGGCCGCTCCGGTCTCCCGCACCAGGTCGGCCCATCCGGCGGGAAGCCGGGCCGGGTCCAGAGTCCGGCTGGGCCCGCGCCCGCCCGGCGACAGCTCGGAGCGGCGCAGGGCCGCGAAGACCTGGTCCCCGATCGCCCACAGCTTGTGGTCCCAGCCGCTGTTGGGCGCGAAGTCCTGCACCACCACCGGTTCCCGCGGCCAGTGCGCCGCCAGTTCCCGCAGTCCCGCGGCGCCGTCCACGCGGGCCACCAGGTCGCCCCGCCGGCTGTGCCGGCTCTTGACCACCACGGGGGAGGGCAGCGCCGCACCCGACGCGGCCCACGCGGAGAGCGAGCCCACGGTGCGGGTCGCGGCGAACGGCAGGCCGGCCCGCAGGGCACGCTCCGCCATCGCGGTACGGTCCTGGCACAGGGCGGTCGCCGCCGCGGTGTTGACGACGGGGGCGCCCCGCCCCTCCAGGCGGCGGGCCAGCTCCAGGGCCTGCGGGGTACGCGACTTCAGCAGATACACATCGGCCGGCGGTTCCGGGACCTCTGCCACCGCGCCGGGGTCGAGCGCCTCGACGACGTGCTCCGGCGCCAGCAGGGCGGCGGTGGCCGCCAGCAGCGGATGACCTGGTTCCGGAGTGATCAGGCCGATCCTCACGCGCCGTCCACCGCCACCGCCGACACCTGGGCCGGAATCGACAGCGGCAGGGCGTACGACAGCCCCGACGGCACCGACGGGGGCGGGGAGCCGCCGGACCGTGCCAGGTCCAGCACCGCACGGGCCACCCGCGCGGTGGCGTCCGGCACCTGACGGAAGCTCGGGAAGTCGTTCACGTCGACGATCACGGGCCCGTCCGGACCCAGCAGCACGTCCACCCCGTACAGGTCGAGCCCGTACACCGACCCCACGTCCGCGGCGATCGCCGCGACCTCCGCCGAGAGCGGCACGCGGCGCTCCCGCACCGCGGGATCCGGGTGCAGGGGGGAACACCGCTCGGTCGCGAACAGCTCCCCGCCCACCCCGTACACCTTGATGTCCGTGCCGGAATTGGGCACGTACGGCTGGGCGATGAGCAGCCCCTCGCCCGCCAGGACGGGGAGCATCGCCTCCAGCCGCTCCGGCGAGGACACCAGGTGCACGGCCCGCCCGGAACTCCCGTCGGCGGGCTTGACGACGAGGGGGTATTCGGCCGCCGGTATCTCCCGCAGCAGTTCGGGGCGGGCCGCCGCGTAGGTCGGCGGCAGCGGCAGCCCCCGGGCCCGGCCGATGGCGGCGGCCAGCGCCTTGTCCCGTACGCCGCGGATCGAGCGGGCGTCGTTGACCGTGGTCAGCCCGGCCGCGGCGGCGGCCTCGAGCAGGGTCAGCCCGGGACCGCCGGACACGGTTTTGAGCACCCAGGCGTCGTGGGAACCGGCGCGCACCGCCTCGGTCATGGACAGCAGCGAGCCCCCCGGCCGCACCACGTCGACCCGGTGGCCCCACGCGGCCAGCTGCCGGATCACCTCGTTCGGCATGCCGTCGTGGCGGTAGTGCTCCTCCACCAGGAAGCAGAGCCTCATGGACCTTCCCCATATTCCCCGGACGTCCGCCGATCCCGTCCGGCGAGTTGTGACGTCACAGGATGTCATGGACCGCAATGTGATGATCGGTCCACCTGGGCGGGTCCGGGCGGCCGGGAGGAACCGAATATTCGAATGTACGGACGCCGCAGGCTGCTGTTAGGTTCATCCCGTGCCGAAGCTGAATCAGATCATCGCAGTCGAAAAGGGCGTCAAGTCCAAGTCCCTCCAGGAGCTTTCGCAGGCTCACCACGACGTCCAGAAGCCCGCCCTGCTGGCCGGCATCTCCCGCACCTACCAGCCCAAGGACGAGGAGGGCGAGCAGCTGCCGCCCGAGTCCACGCGGGTCCAGGTGAAGGCGGAGGACGTGCTGCGGGCGACGGCCGGCACGCTCACGCGGCTGTTCGACGTGACGGCGACCAAGGACTGGGCGAACCGCACCGCGGCCGCCGATGTCGTCGTGGACGGCAGGGTCCTGCTGGCCCAGGTGCCCGTGCCGTATCTGCTCTTCCTCGAGAAGCAGCTCACCGACATGCACACCTTCGTACGGAAGCTGCCGGTGCTGGACGCGTCCGAGTCCTGGAACCTGGACCCGTCCACGGACTCCTGGAAGACGGACCCGGTGCGCACGATCCGCACCAAGAAGGTGCCGCGCAACCACGTCAAGGCCGAGGCCACCGACAAGCACCCGGCGCAGGTCGAGGTCTACTACGAGGACGTCCCGGTCGGGTACTGGACGACGGTGAAGTTCTCCGGCGCACTGCCGGCCCGGCGCGTGAACGAACTCCTCGACCGCGTGGAGAAGCTCCAGCAGGCCGTCAAGTTCGCCCGCGAGGAGGCCAACGGCACCGAGGTGACCGACCAGCGGGTCGGCGACGCGGTGTTCGGATACCTCTTCGGGTAGCCCCGAAATCTCCCCCTGTATGTCTGCAGGGGGTGCGCGAGAGCGCAAGCTGAAACTGATGTTGAAGCTGAACAGGGGTGTCAGTTGGGGGTTCGAATCCCTCCCCCGGCACGACGTGCCGGGGTGGCCCAAGCCTGGCAGAGGCGGCCCCGTAAATCTCAGATTCTCGCTCCAGTCTCAGTATTCGCCGCCGAACACCGGATCGACCGGGCGCGGACGATCATCGACGGATGGGGGTTCAAGTCCCTCCTGCGCCTCTCCCGTGGCGCGGTAGTTCAATGGCAGAACACGTCGGTCTCAATATGATCCGCGGCACTTAAACGCCGCCGGTGTGCGCAATTGGGTGGCAAGCAGGAGCCCGGGAGCTGGACATGCTCCCGGGCTCTGTCACGTCCCCGCTCCGATGGCCGGGGCGTACGACCGGCTACACGGGTACGGACACGAACGTCCGGCCCGCCTCGTTCTCCACCAGGACCGCCTTCACGTTCGCCGGATCCACGGCCGCCGAGCCGTCCAGCGACGCGCCCTTGCCCTCGCCGTTCTCCTGGCCGACGACCCAGCCGCCCGCGGTGGTGCGGGTACCGTCCCGGGCGACCACGACCAGCCGGCACCGCTCGCCCGGAGGCACCCCCGTGACGGCCGCGTGCACCCGTACCCACTGGGCCGCCGGGGCCATCTGCACGGTCATCCGGCTGCCCGTGACCGGATCGGTCGCGGAGGCCACCTTGGTCCCGGGCACCACCGTCGGGGGAGCCGTCGACACCGTGGGGGAGGGCCGGGGCAGGGCCACCGCCCCCGAATCACCGGCGCCCAGCTGAGCACCGGCCCAGAACACGGCGGCCAGCGAGGCCGCCGCGGCCAGTCCCGCGAGCGCCGCCCGCCGGCGCCGTTCACCGGCCCGCTCCCCGCGCATCTGCCGAAGCGTGCGCTGGAGCAGCAGGTCTCCGCCCCGCGGAGGCCCGTCGAGGAACGCCTCCGCGGGGACCTCACCCAGCGCCGCCTCCATCTCGCGCAACGCGGCCACCTCCTCCCGGCACTGCACGCACCCGCTCACGTGTTCCTCGACCCGGCGGACCTCCGTGTCGTCCAGGACGCCGAGCACGTACGGGCCGAGCTGTTCTTCCTCCTCGTGCCGCTGCCGGTTCATGCCACCACCTCACGCAGTCCGGCGGGCTGCTGGGGCGGCCTGCCCGATCGTTTGCCTTGTCTGGAAGCGCCGTCCCCGGCGCCGTTGTCCCGGAAGACGTCGCGCAGCGCCTTGAGCGCGTAGTGCGAACGCGATTTGACCGTACCGGCCGGGATGCCGAGGCTGTCCGCCGCCTCCGCGACGCTGAGCTGGCGGTAGTACAACTCGCGCAACACGTCCCGGTGTTCCGGTGACAGCCGGTCGAGTGCGCCCAGCACCGTCATCGTGTCCACCACGGAATCGGCGTGGTCCACTTCCACCGGGGGAGTGGCCGCGGCCCCCGAGACCTCCGGCGGCCGTGCGGCCTTGGCCCGGTAGCGGTCGGTGATGATGTTGCGGGCCACCGTGAGCAGCCAGCCGCGCACCGAGCCCTTTCCGTTCACCAGGACCTCGGAGTGCCGCCAGGCCCGGATCAGCGTTTCCTGGACGATGTCCTCGGCGGCGGCCCGGTCTCCGGTCAGCCGGGTGGCGTACGCGAGCAGGGCGTGGCCGTGCTCCTCGTACACCGACCTGATCAGTGCTTCATCGGTCGAGCCCCGCCGAGTGCGGGGCCACAGTGGTCCGGCCATCTCACCCTCTCCGTCTTCCTCGCCTGCGTGGTGCGGTCGGAACACGCCTGCCGTACGGACCGGGTTCACGTGACGTGCGTCACCCGCTCACATGCGGCACGCGCGGCCCTCGTTGAGGCAGTCGACGACCGCGGTCATCTGCCGGCCGGTCATCGCGTTCACGAACATGCCGTGGTCCGTCTTCGGGCTGTGCCGCTGCTCGGGGAAGGAGTCCAGAGCGAGGGGCGCCCCCGCGGCGACCTCGTAGGACAGGGAGACGCGCAGCTCGGGCACCGGGAAGGTGCGCGGCGGGCAGACGCCGTTGGCGGCGGGGAACCTCAGGTGCGAGCGGTGCCCCTCGCCGGCGGTGTCCAGGCCGTTCCAGCAGCTCGGAAAGACCAGGGTGCGGGTGACGAGGTCGCCCCGGGGGCAGCGCGGATAGCGGGTGGTCGACCGGTCCGGGGTGCTCGAACAGCTCCAGCGGGCCCGGACGTCGGCGTCGCTGTCCGCCGTGCCGGCGACGGCGTCGCCGGTCACCCCGCGCAGGAAGCGCGGCATCGCCACCACCTTGCTCACCGGACTGCCGCGGAACTCCACGCGGACCGAGGCCTCCGGCAGGATCTGCCCGGTGTTGCCGTGTGCCGCGGAGGTCTCGTGCGGGCGGGTGCCCGGACGGTCCGGCCGGCGCAGGACGGGCCAGTAGTACGTCGACCGGTCGCCGCCGCGGCAACTGGTGGCGGCCGCGTCCAGGGAGGCGTCGGTGGACATCGCGTCCGTGGACAGGTTCCCGACGTACGCGTGCGTGTGGTGGGCGCCGGCCGGCAGGCCGGGCGAGACCACCAGGTTGTCCTCGTTGAAGTGGCCCTCCTCGTTGCGTCCGCAGTCCACCACCACCGAGCCGGCCGAACCCTCGGCTCCCGGCGCCGGTTCGGGCGCGGACGCGCGGGGAACATCGCGTATGTCCACGTAGTCGGAGGGTGCCGGGCCGGCGCCCTCCGTCCCCGGGTGCGGACCGGCCGCCCGCGAGGCCCCCAGGACGGCGGCGAGCAGCCCGCCGCCCAGGACCAGGAAGACGGCGAGCGTGAGCAGGCGGCGTTCTTTCCCCATGGCGGTCACGGTCGCCGGTGGCGCCACCCGAGTCAACCGGGCATCCGGATGGCGAACGGTGCCGCGCGCCCGATGGGAGAGCGGGGCCTCCTTGCCGGTCCGGGCACCGACCGCGCAGAGTACGGCCTATGACACCCGAGATGACGCCAGCCGAGCTGCTGCACGCCTTCGCCCGCACCCGTGCCTCGCTCGACGGGGCAGAGGTGACCTACTGGTGGTCGGGCGACGTCTACACCTGGGGCCCCGGGGAGCCCCACCAGCGCCTCTTCGGCTTCGAAGGGCTGAACGTCGCCCGGCTGGTCCGGGACGAGGAGACCGGCGGCTACCAGCTGCTGTCCAGGGAAGCCGCCTTCTATCTGGACCCCCTGACCCGGGAGATCCTGGACACCTGGCAGGACCGGCCGGTGGTCCACGTCTGGAACGATCCGGCCAACCAGAAGTGGCGGCCCTTCCCGGTCCCCGTGACCGAACTGGGCGACCAGGTCTGCTTCAGCCTGGAGATCCCGCTCGCCTACCCCTCGCCGCTGCCCGTGGCGCAGTACCCGGCCCACTCGGCCGACGACACCTACCGGGCGCTGGAGCTCTTCCAGTTCTTCGCGCCCGCCACGGTCCTGTCCACGGACGAGCCCAGTGTCCCGGCCACGATGTCCTGGACCCGGATGTCGCCCTGGCTGCCCTGGATGGAGCAGGGGCAGCGGCCCGGCGGCCTCACCTTCCACTGCCGTGGCCGAAAGCTCGGCTCGTACGCGGAGGTTCCCGAGCGCACTCGCTCCTCCATCGCCGCCCACCATCCGGAATTCGCCTGTTCTCCGGACAAATGGTCCGAGCCGAACGAGACCAGCTGGACGTACTTCCGCAAGCTCTTCCCGCCCCTCGGCGGCGCGGCCGAGGCAGGTGCCGCCACGCGCTGAGCGCCCCCCGAGCGCCTCCCGGGGCAGGGGCAGGGAGCGGACAAGGGTTTTCCCCGTATCGCGTTCATCCCCGCGTTGCCTACTGTCTGCCCATCGGCGATCTTCTCCTGACCCGACGGCCGGCACGCCAACCCCACATGGCATGATGCCGTCCCACCAGGGGGAATCTTCGGTACGCCGTTGCCCTGCCCCGCCGTCGAGGCCGGGGCAACGTGGCGCGCGGCGGCGGCCGGGGCGAGTTCGACCAGCTCGCTCCCGGTCCCGCGGCCGCCGGTCACCTCCCACACTGCACCGACCGGCCGCTCCGGCCTGCCCGGAACCGGCCCGCGAAAGGGAACTTCGTGCACGCATCGAGACGCAGGCTCATATCCGTGGTGGCGATGTCCGTCACCCTGCTCGCCGGCTCCGCCACCGCCTCCGTGGCCGTCGCGGCCGACGTTCCGGCGCCGGCCGCCGAGACCGCCGCCACCGCTCCGGTCGAGAACCTCATCGTCGGATACAAGAGCTCCGCCTCCGAGGCCAGTTCCAACAATGCCGCCGCCGTCGACGCCGCGGCCAAGGGCAAGCAGGCCGGCAAGAAGGCGACGTTCGACCGCCGCCTCGGCACCGGAGCGGCCCTGGTCAGCCTCGGCTCTGCCACCGCCCCCGCCGACGCCGCCAAGCTGATGGCGCAGTTCCGCGCCGACCCGGACGTCGCCTACGTCGAGGTCGACTCCCGCGCCTACCCGATGGCCACCCCGAACGACACCGAGTACGCCAAGCAGTGGGACCTCTTCGAGCCCACCGCCGGCATGAACGTTCCTGCGGCCTGGGACAAGACCACCGGCTCCGGCGTCACCGTCGCCGTGATCGACACCGGCTACGTGGCCCACTCGGACCTCGCCGCGAACGTGGTCGCCGGCTACGACTTCATCAGCAACGCCACCTATGCCCGCGACGGCGGCGGCCGTGACGCCAACCCCGCCGACGAGGGCGACTGGAACGCCACCGACGGCGAGTGCGGAGTGGGCTCCAGGGCCGGCAACTCCTCCTGGCACGGCACCCACGTGGCGGGCACCATCGCCGCGGCCACGAACAACACCAAGGGCATCGCGGGCATCGCGTACAACGCGAAGATCCAGCCCGTCCGCGTGCTCGGCAAGTGCGGCGGCACGACCGCCGACATCGCCGACGCCATCACCTGGGCCTCCGGCGGCTCCGTCGCGGGCGTCCCGGCGAACGCCACCCCGGCCAAGGTCATCAACATGAGCCTCGGCGGCTCGGGTGCCTGCACCTCCACGTACCAGAACGCCATCAACGCCGCCGTCGCCCGCGGTACGACCGTCGTCGTCGCCGCAGGCAACAGCAACGCCGACGCGGCGGGCTTCTCGCCGGCCAGCTGCAACAACGTGATCAACGTGGCCGCCAGCAACCGCACCGGCGACCGCTCCTTCTACTCCAACTACGGCGCGAGCATCGACGTCGCCGCCCCGGGCGGTGAGACCCGCCGCGGTACCGACACCCCCGGCACCATCACCACCCCCGAGAACGGCATCCTCTCCACGCTGAACGCGGGTACCACCACCCCCGGCGCCGAGAACTACAAGCCCTACCAGGGCACCAGCATGGCCGCCCCGCACGTCGCCGGCCTCGCCGCGCTCGTGCTCGCCGCCAAGCCCTCGCTGACCCCGGCCCAGGTCGAGTCGGCGATCAAGAACAACACCCGCCCGCTGGCCGGCGTCTGCTCCGGCGGCTGCGGCACCGGTCTCGCCGACGCGGCCGCGACCGTCAACGCGGTGACCACCACCACGCCTCCGGCCCTCGAGAACGGCACGGACTACACCATCGGTGACAACACCACCGTGGAGAGCCCGATCACCGTCTCCGGGAAGACCGGCAACGCCCCGGCCACCCTCAAGGTGGGCGTGAACATCGTGCACACCTACATCGGTGACCTGAAGGTCGACCTGATCGCCCCGGACGGCTCGGTGTACAACCTGCACAACCGGTCCGGCGGCAGCGCCGACAACATCAACCAGACCTACACCGTCAACGCCTCCTCCGAGGTCGCGAACGGCACCTGGAAGCTCCGCGTGAACGACAACGCCGGCGGCGACACCGGCAAGATCGACTTCTGGAACCTGACCTTCTGATCAGATTCCGCTTCGGTCGCCAACTCGGCCTGACAGGCCGATAGTACGGACCAAGTCCCACCCCGCGGACCCGCCGGTACACGTGTACCGGCGGGTCCGACGGCTTTTCCCGTCACCTGGCTGATTTCTGCGTCACAATCCGGGTCCACCCGCCATCCGACCTCGTATTGTCGCGTCTCACAGGAATGGCACAGGAGCTGGGGACCGAGAGGCTGGTGGCTGTGCGTGGTGGCGGCGACGGGGAACGCTGACACGAGCGTCGGACAGGACGAACTGGTCGAAGCGGTCGACCGTGCGCTGAACTCGCACGGCCGTGCCCTGCTGACCGGCCCCACCGGCGCGGGGAAGACCGAGGTCGTACGCGCCGTTGCGGCGGCCGCCGAGTCCCGCCGCGAGACCGTGCTGCGCCTCGCGCCCGAGGCCGCCGACCAATGGATACCCGAGGCCTCGGCCGCGGCCCTGCTGGCCACCGTCCCGGGCGCCGCCCTCGAACGGCTCTCCGGCCCCCAGCGCACCGCCATCGCCCTGCTGTGCCGCGAGACGGACACGCCCCGGGCCGGCCGCGACCACGTCGCACTGCGCCTCGCCGTCCTCGAAGTCCTCCGCACGCTCGCCGCCGGACACCCCGTCCTGCTCGTCCTGGACAACGCCCAGTGGCTCGACGCCGAGAGCACCGACCTGCTCCGCTTCGTCCTGCGCCTGACCCCGCCCCAGGTCCGCGTCCTGGTCGCCGAATGCGTCCAGGGCGGCGCACCGGTCGGCGAATGCCTCTGCGGCACCGGCACCCCCGCGATCCGGGTGCCCCCGCTCGGCGCCGACGAGATCGCCGAACTCCTCGTCCGCCACGGCCTGCCCGCCCGCCTCGCCGGACGCATCCACCAGGCCAGCGGCGGCAACCCCCGCCTGGCCATCGCCCTCGGCCACTCCCTCGCCGAAGCCGCCGGGGCCCGCGACGGCAGCGCCCACCACGCCGACACCCTGCCCGTCTCCGGGCAGGCCCGCGAGGTGGCCCGCAGGCTGCTCGCCGAGGTCCCCGCCCAGGCCCGCCGCACCCTGCTGCTCGCCGCCCTGGCCGCCCGCCCCACCACCGCCCTGCTGCGCCGGGCCGGCCGCCCGGACGCCGAGGCGGAGCTGGCCGAGGCGGAACGGGCCGCTCTGGTCCGGGTGGGGGAGGACGGCAGCGTCGAGTTCACGGCCGGCGCCCTGCCCACGGCGCTCGCGGCCGACGCGGGCTGGCCCGAGCGTTCCGCCGGACACGCCGCGCTCGCCGAGGCCGTCGGCGACCCCGTCCAGGCCGTACGCCACCGCGCACTGGCCGTGGACACCCCCGACCAGCGGCTCGCCGCCGAGATCACCGAGGCCGCCGCGGTCTGCCGCCGCCGCGGCCAGCGGGCGCTGGCCGCCGAACTCGGCCTGCTCGCCGCCGAACGCACGCCCTCCCACCTGGCCGGCGAGGAACTCGCCCGCCTCGTCAACGCCGCCGAGGACGCCGGCTGGGCCGGCCGCGCCGATCTCGCCCGCCGCGCCACCCGGGCCGTCCTGGCCCGCGACGCCTCGCCCGCCAGCCGGGTCCGGGCCCGGCTCGCCGTGATCGACGCCGCCGGGCAGGCCCTGGGCGCCCTGGACGAGACCTTCGCCTGCGCCATGGCCGACGCCGCCGGGGACCCCTCGCTCGAAGCCGCCGTCCAGCTGCGGATCGCCTGGAAGCACAACCTCAGCGACGGGGACCCCGTCCGGTCCCGCGACGCGGCGGCCCGGGCCGGCGCACTGGCCGCACTCGGCGGCGACCAGGTCGCCGAGGCCATGGCCCTGACCGTACGGGCCCGCATGGGCCGCATCCTCGGGGACCCCGGCGCCGAGGCGATCCTCGCCGAGGCGCTCGCCCTGCCCGCCCCCGACGTACCGCTCGGCATGCGCAACGCGCCCCAGTACCTCGCCGTACGGCACGCACTCTTCGACGACCGCCTGGACGACGCCCGCAAGCAGCTGATGGTCCTGCTGCCCGCCGTCCAGCGCACCGGCTCCGCCGAGGACGTCTTCGAGGTCCTGCGCAGCCTCACGGAGGTCGAACTGCGCAGCGGCCGGTGCACGGCCGCCTCGTCCCGCGCCCGCCAGGCCCTGGAACTCACCATCGAGGCGGGCCTCTCGCCGGGGCCCGCCTGGTACGTCGCCGCGATGGCCGAGGCCAACGGCGGCAGCTTCGCCCGCGCCGCCGGGTACGCCCGCCGCGGCATCCAGGCCTCGTACGAGGAGCACGACCAGGTGTTCCTCTCCCGCAGCCTGCACGCGCTCGGACTGGTCGAACTGGCCACCGGCGAGGCGGCGAAGGCCGTCGCCACCCTGCGCCGGGTCGCCGAACTCGAAGCCGCCCAGAAGGTGGTGGACCCCTCGATCCTGCGCTGGCACGGGGAGCTGGCCGAGGCACTCGTCGCGGCCGACGCGCCCGAGGAGGCCGCCCGGCTGCTCGACTCCGTGCGCACCGTCGCCCGGGGCCTCGGCCGCACCGGCGTCGTCGCCGCACTCGACCGGGCCCGCGGCCTGTGCCTGTCGGCGCAAGGGGAGGCGGACGCCGCCGTACAGCTGCTGGAGGCCACGGCGCAGCGGTTCGAGACCCTGCGGCTGCCGCTGGAACGGGGCCGCACGCTGCTCGCGCTCGCCCGGGTGGAACGGCGCCGGCGCCGGCGGGCCCCGGCCCGCGTCGCGCTCCTGGCCGCGGCCGAGGTGTTCGAGCGGGCCGGCGCCACCCCGTGGACCGAGCTCGCCCGGGAGCCGGCGGCGGGCGAGGGCGGGCGCCCGGAGGCGGCGGCCGCCGCCCTGACCGAGGCCGAGACCCGGCTCGCCCTGCTCGTCAGCCGGGGTGCCAGCAACCAGGAGGCCGCGGCGAAGCTGTTCCTCAGCGTCAAGACGGTGGAGGCACGGCTGACCCGTATCTACCAGAAGCTCGACGTGCGCTCGCGGGCCCAGCTCGCCACGGCACTGGCCACCGCACTGCGCACCACGCGCTGAGCCCGGGGCCCAGCGCGGTGGCGCGCAGTACGGGGCCGGAGCCGGTCAGCAGCTCAGGTTGGAGCCCGGAGTCACGCCCAGCAGCTGGGTGAAGCTCTGGTACTTCGAGATCCGGCTCTGGACCTGCGCGGGGTTGCCGCCGTTGCACTCCAGCGAGCCGTTGATGGAGCGGATGGTCTCGCCGAAGCCCGCGCCGTTGACCATGGCGGCGTGGGCGGTCATCGTGCCCGGACCGTTCTGGGTGTTCCAGTACCAGAGCGCCGTCTTCATGGCGATCGCCGGGTCCCGCTCCACGAGGTACGGGTCGGCGAGGAGATTGATGCCGAGCGCGTCGCCGGCCGCCTTGTAGTTGAAGTTCCAGCTCAGCTGGATCGGGCCGCGCCCGTAGTACGCGGCCTGGCCGGCGGGGCAGCCGTACGGCTGCCCCGCGTCGCAGTAGTGCGGGTAGTTGGCCGTGTTCTGCTCGACGATGTGGACGAGCCCGCCCGTCTCGTGGGAGACGTTCGCGAGGAACGCGGCGGCCTCGCGCCGCTTCACCGTGTCGTCGCCGGTCCGGGCGAAACCGGGGTACGCGGACAGCGCCGCGACCAGGCCGTTGTAGGTGTAGAAGGGGTTCCGGTTCGGGAACATCTGGTGGAACTGGGCCTCGGAGACCACGAATCCGGAGGGGTGGCCGGGGTCGGGCTCCTGGCTCCCGCCGTCACCGCAGGCGCCCTGGTCGGACCACACGCCCCACTCCCCGGTGGTTCCGGGCGTCTCGCCCTGGGTCCACCATTTCGCCTGCCAGTTGTGCCCGTTGTACGAAGCGTTCGCGCCGCCCGTGTACACGGCGGACGGGGCCCAGGCGCCGGCGCACGGGGCGGCCGCGGCGGCGGGGGAGGAGGGGAGGACGAGGGCGAGGCCGAGGCCTGCCGCGGCGGCCGCCGCGGCGGCCAGCGAGAGGGCACGGCGGCGAAGCGCACGTTTATCACGTAACTGCTCCTTCAGTGGGGGGAGTTGCCGTGGGGGCGGCAGCAGTGCCCACTGAAGCGAAAATGGTCTGAACCTGTCAAGGTCTAGACCAAATGAAACGCGCCGGCGCGGTATGCCGCGCCGGCGCGAAACCGGAGGACCGAGACTCCGGAGGGCCGGAGGGCCGGAGGGTCAGCTGTCGGCGGAGAGGTTGCCGGAGAGCACCGGGATGTTGCTGAGGATGTGCGAGAGCGACTCGTCGCCCTTGGCCTGGGTGGAGTTCTCGGCGCACTGCTGGTTCATCGGGTTGGACAGGACGTTGATGTCCTGGACACCGATGTTGACCAGGGCGAGGATCGACTGGGCGTTGACCTTGGCCGGCAGGCCGATGCAGAGCTTGTTGGCGGTGCCCTGGACCAGGTTGGCCTGCGGGCTCATCTTGCCCGTGGTCTCCGCGTTGCCGTAGATCTGCGCGGAGCCGTTGCCGTTGACGGTGTTGACGCCGTTGTCGTTGCCGATCGCCATCGCCGGGGTGGCTACGGCAGCGCCCGCACCCAGCACGGAGGCGGTGACCGCGGCGGTGGCCATGAACTTCTTGAACATGTGGGGGATCCTTCTGTCGCACTGTCGCATGAGATAGCCGCCCTCGGCGGGGCGAGCTGATCAACTGCTCCAGGCGCTGCCGGTTATCCCCACTCACCCGAGTGGCTCAACGGGCGGGGCGGCGGCCCGGTCCCGCCGCCGTGGCGGCGAGACTGAGCTCCTCGGCCCCGGGGGTCAGCCGGTCTTGCGGCGGACCTTCTTGTTCTTGCCGCCGGGGCCGCTGCTGGCGCCCTGGACCTTCGCGCGGGACTGGTGCGCCTGCTGGGACTGGGCATTCGCGGCGTTGCGCTCCAGCGCCTCCCGGAACTTCCGCTTGGCCTCCTCGGCCGGAGATTCGTCCTGCGGGGTCTCTGCTTCGTCTGCCATGTGTCCTCCTGGGGTGGTCAAGCCGTTTCAGTCTGTCAGCTGCTGTGGCCGCTGACCAGCGAGTTCCGCGGGGCCGGTGCTCTGTACACGGCGCCCCTCCCCAAGGATCACTTGGGGAGGCCATAAGTTCCGCTGATGGGGTCATAAGGTGATACCGGGTGCTGAGTAAGGATTGCCTTAGTTTAAGGTTCCTCTTGATCACCAGTGATCCACTGTGCTGTCACTCGAAGGGAACCTTTGCCATGCCTCGACCTCTGCGGGTAGCAATCGTCGGTGCCGGCCCCGCCGGGATCTACGCCGCCGACGCGCTGCTGAAGTCCGAGGCGGCAGCGGAGCCCGGTGTGTCCATAGACCTCTTCGAGAAGATGCCCGCGCCCTTCGGGCTGATCCGCTACGGCGTCGCCCCCGACCACCCGCGGATCAAGGGCATCGTCACCGCCCTGCACCAGGTGCTCGACAAGCCGCAGGTCCGGCTCTTCGGGAACGTCGACTACCCGAACGACATCAGCCTGGACGAGCTGCACTCCTTCTACGACGCCGTGATCTTCTCCACCGGCGCGACGGCCGACCGCGCCCTGGCCATCCCGGGTGTCGACCTCGACGGTTCCTACGGGGCCGCCGACTTCGTCTCCTGGTACGACGGCCACCCCGACGTCCCGCGCACCTGGCCGCTGGAGGCCGAGAAGGTCGCCGTGCTCGGTGTCGGCAACGTCGCCCTCGACGTCGCGCGCATCCTCGCCAAGACGGCCGACGAGCTGCTGCCGACCGAGATACCCCCGAACGTCTACGAAGGCCTGAAGGCCAACAAGGCCCTCGAGGTGCACGTCTTCGGCCGCCGCGGTCCGGCCCAGGCCAAGTTCAGCCCCATGGAGCTCCGCGAGCTGGACCACTCGCCCACCATCGAGGTCATCGTGAACCCCGAGGACATCGACTACGACGAGGGCTCGATCGCCACCCGCCGCTCCAACAAGCAGGCCGACATGGTCGCCAAGACCCTGGAGAACTGGGCGATCCGCGATATCGGCGACCGGCCGCACAAGCTGTTCCTGCACTTCTTCGAGTCGCCCACCGAGGTGCTCGGCGCGGACGGCAAGGTGGTCGGACTGCGCACCGAGCGCACCGAGCTCGACGGCACCGGCAACGTCAAGGGCACCGGCCAGTTCACGGACTGGGACGTCCAGTCCGTCTACCGGGCCGTCGGCTACCTCTCCGACGAGCTGCCCAAGCTCCCCTGGGACGTCGAGTCGGGCACGGTCCCGGACGAGGGCGGCCGGGTCATGGAGGCCGGCAGCCACCTGGCGTCGACGTACGTGACCGGGTGGATCCGGCGCGGCCCGGTCGGCCTGATCGGCCACACCAAGGGCGACGCCAACGAAACCGTCGCGAACCTGCTGGCCGACCACGCCGAAGGCCGCCTGCTCACCCCGGCCGCGCCCGCGCCGGAGGCCGTCGAGGCCTTCCTCGCCGAGCGCGCCGTCCGCTACACCACGTGGGAGGGCTGGCACCGGCTGGACGCCGCCGAGAAGGCGCTCGGCGAGCCCCAGGGCCGCGAGCGCGTGAAGATCGTCGAGCGCGAGGCGATGCTCGAGGCCAGCGGGGCCTAGGAAAGCCCGGGAAGCACGACGGAGGGCCGGGACCGGCGGGGTCCCGGCCCTCCGTCGTGCGGAGGGTGGTCAGCCGCGGGCGGGCTCGGTCGCCACTCGTCCGGGGGAAGCGGGTCGCGCCCCGGAATGCCGTACCGCCCGCGGGAGTTCGTACCAGCGCGAGACCTGATCCCACACGCACTGGAGAGCTCATGAAGATCGGCATCATCGGCGCGGGAAACATCGGCGGCAACCTCACCCGCCGCCTCACGGCCCTCGGGCACGACGTGTCCGTGGCGAACTCGCGCGGCCCCGCAACCCTGACGGCGCTCGCCGAGGAGACCGGCGCCACCCCCGTCACCGTCGCCGAAGCGGCCCGCGGGGCGGAGATCGTCGTCGTCACCATCCCCTTCAACAAGGTGCCCGATCTGCCCTCCGGCGTCCTCGACGGAGCCGCCGAGGGCTTCGCGGTCATCGACACCTGCAACTACTACCCCCAGCAGCGCGACGGCCGGATCAGCGGTGTCGAGGACGAGGGCCTGACCGAGAGCCGCTGGGTGGAGCGGCAGCTCGGCCACCCCGTGATCAAGGCCTTCAACGGCACCTACGCGCAGGACATCCTCGACCGGCACCGTCCGGCGGGCGACCCCGAGCGGATGGCACTGCCCGTCGCGGGCGACGACGAGGCGGCGAAGAAGACCGTCCGCGCCCTGATCGAGCAGCTCGGCTTCGACACCGTCGACGCGGGCGGCCTCGACGAATCCTGGCGCCAGCAGCCCGACACCCCCGTATACGGGCTCCGCGAGGGCGTCGAAAGCGTCACCCGCGCGCTCGCCGCGGCCTCCCCGGAACGCAAGGCGGCCTTCCGGGGCTGACACCCGCTAGCGCCGCTCCAGCAGCCCCCGTACGAAGGCGGCCTGGCCGGCGTGCTGCAGGTCGTCGGCCAGGACGCTCACCAGGCGCACGCCCAGGGTGACGGGCGGGTCCCAGCGCTCGTCGACCACCCGGTCGAGCTCCGTGGCGGCGAGTCCCCGCACGAAGCGCACGCTCTGCTCGTGGACCGCGTCGAAGTAGCCCAGCAGCAGCTCGCCGGCGCCGACCGTGACCGATCCGGCCTGCCGGACGGTGTGCCCGTACCCGGTCGACCCGGCGGGCAGGCCCAGGGCGAACCGGGCGGCCCAGCCCTGGGCCTGCCACACCTGCTCCAGGTCCGCCGCGTCCGCCACGTGGTCGTCCTGGATCCGGGTCAGGTGCCAGACGAGCCAGGTGATCGAGTTCGCCGCAGGGTCGACGCGCGCGTTGAGCTGCTCCGCCGGGAGCCCCTCGACGACCTCGTGCACGATCTCCTGGATGCGTCCGAATCCGTCGGCGATGACGTCCGTAGCCTTCATGGACCCACCATGCAAGGCGGCCCGGCCCGCGCGGCGCGAGCGACACGCGCCTCAGACGGCGGCGTCGGCCTTGTCGGTCGTCTGTACCGCCGCCGGCTGGACCGCGGCGGCCGCGGTCACGGTTCCGTGCCCGCCGCGCAGACCGAACCGGCTGATCACGGCGACCAGCGCGAACGCGGCGGCGCCGATTCCGAAGGTGAGGGTGAAACCGGACTCGGCGGGCAGCGCGGGGACGCCCGGCGGCAGGTGCTCCAGGGTCTTGGACGCCAGGATCGTGGTCACGATGGCGCTGCCGATCGCGCTGCCCGTGGAGCGGGAGATCGAGTTGATGCCGTTGGCGATGCCGCTCTGGTGGTGCGGGACGCTCGCCATGATCACGGCCGGCATGGCGGCGTAGCCGAAGCTGACGGCCGCACCGACGACCAGCCCGGCGCCGATCACCGAGGCGCTGTGCCGGTGGTCCAGGGCGAGCCAGGCGAACCCGACGGCGCCGAGCACGGCGGCCAGGCCCAGGGCCGCACGCGGCCCGCGGCGGCGGACGAGCCGGCCGCCGACGGGCGAGGCCAGCAGCGAGACGACGGCTCCGGGCAGCAGGAACTGCACGGAGGCGCGCAGGATGGACGCGTCGAAGCCGTAGCCCGTCAGGGCCTCGGGCATCTGGACGAGGTAGGAGACGCCCAGGAAGTTCGCGAACATGCCGAAGCCGACGAGGATGCCGGCCAGGTTGGCCATGAGCACCGGGCGGTGGACGAACATCCGCATGTCGACGAGCGGCTCGCGGACCTTGCGCTCGACCAGGACCCAGACGGCGGTCATGACGGCAGCGCCGGCGAAGCTGCCCAGCGTACGGGCGGAGGCCCAGCCCCACTCGTGGCCCTGGGAGATCGGCAGCAGGAGCAGCAGCAGGGCGATGCCGAGGGTCAGGGCGCCCAGGAAGTCGGTGCGGCCGCCGGTCTTGTGGCGGGTCGCGGGGACCAGGAACACCACGGCGAGCAGGGCGAGGGCCGCGAAGCCGGTCGCCATCCAGAAGGCGCTGCGGTAGTCGGCGTCCGAGCCCGAGGTCAGCAGGCCGGTGGCGACGAGCGCGAGGCCGCTGCCGAACGCCAGCGTGCCGCTGACCAGCGCCATCGCGCCGGGCAGCTTCTGCGGCCGGACCTCCTCGCGCAGGACCGAGAGGGCCAGCGGGAAGATCGCGGTGGCGGCGCCCTGGAGGACCCGGCCCAGGATCAGCAGGGGCAGGGAGGTGGCCAGCGCGGCGATGACGGAGCCGGCGACCATGACACCGAGCACGGCCACCAGGGTCGGCTTCTTGCCGTGCTGGTCGCCGAACCGGCCCAGCAGCGGGGTGAAGACGGCCGCCGAGAGCAGGGTGGCGGTGGTCACCCAGCTCACGCTCGCGGTGGAGGTGCCGAGGTCGTTGCGGATGAGGCCGAGGATCGGGACCGGCAGGGTCTGCATCATCGACACGACCATCGCGGCGAGGCTCAGGGCGAGGACGACGACCGTCTCGTTCCGTCGCCCGGTGGCCGCCGTGGCGGCGGGGGAGGGGGTGCTCATGGCTGGCTGGACCTTCTTCGGGCGTCAGAGCTTCAGGACGCAGATGTTTGACGTCATCAAGTAACTCCGTCGACCGTAGACGGGGATAGTTAAGGTGGTCAAGTAAACAATTGATAATGTCAACCATTCTGGGTAGGCTCGAGTCATGTCCGGTAAGAGCGGCACCGCCCCGCACACAGCACCCGCCAAGCTCCAGCTGCTGGAGCTGCTCGCCGCCATCGGCACGGCCCAGTGGCGCGACTTCGCGGCGGCCGCCGCCCATCACGGCCTCACCTCCACCCAGGCGAGGGTCCTCGCCCAGCTCGACGGCCCCGTGCCGATGCGCGGGCTCGCCAAACTGCTGGTCTGCGACGCCTCGAACGTGACCGGCATCGTCGACCGCCTCGAGGCCCGCGAGCTGGTGCGCCGCGAGGCGTCCCCCGCGGACCGCCGCGTCAAGAACGTCGTCGCCACGGACGCGGGCCGCGAGGTCATCCGCCGCGTACGGGAGGAGATGCAGGCGACCCGGGGCGCGCTCGACACCCTCGACGAGGCCGAGAGCGCCACGCTCTACGCCCTGTTGGAGCGGCTGCGCCCCACCATGGAGAACGACGCCTGAAGTAGCCTCGACTCCCATGAGCACCCTGCAGACGATCAACGACGTGTCCGTGCTGATGTGCGAGGCCGAGGGCGAGCCCATCGCCGGTGAACGCGAGGCCCTCGACTGCATCGGCGACGCCGGCTACCAGGGTGCCCGCTGGGCCGTCATCCCCGCCGAGCGGTTCGAGGACGCGTTCTTCCGGCTGAACACCCGCGTCGCGGGCGCCATCATCCAGAAGTTCGTCCAGTACCGGGTCGGCCTCGTCGTCCTGGGCGACATCTCCCGTCATACGGAGGCCAGTTCGGCGCTGCGCGACTTCGTCCGCGAGTGCAACCGCGGGACGCACACCTGGTTCCTCGCCGACGCGGCGGAGCTGCGCGAACGCCTCGCCGGATCGCCGGCGTGAGCGGCATGGGCGGAGCGGGCGACGTCGATGGGCTGCGCCTCCTGCGGGCGGCCGACCGTACTGCCACCGCCTGGAAGAACGGCGGGGGAGTCACCCGCGAGATCGCCGCGTGGCCCGAGGGCGCCGGAACCGGGGACTTCGCCTGGCGGGTGAGCCTCGCCGAGGTCGCCGCCGACGGACCGTTCTCGGCCTTTCCCGGCGTGGACCGCACCCTCACCCTCGCCGCAGGCGCGGGCATGGACCTCACCGTGGCGGGCGCCCACCGCCTCGTGGACGAGCGCTTCGCACCGCAGGACTTCGCCGGGGACGAGCCGACCGACTGCCGCCTCCTCGGCGGCCCCGTGGTCAACTTCAACGTGATGTACCGGCGCGGGGTGACCGGGGCGCGGACCGCCGTCGTACGGGGCGCGCTCGCGCTCGCCGTGCCGCCCGGGGAGACCCTCCTGGTGGTGGCCCTGGACGGGTCGGCGATGCTCCACCGGTCCGGTGGCGGGCCGGGCCCGGCCCCGGGCCCCGTGTCCGCCGAGGAACTGGCCCCGTACGACGCCGCGTTGCTGACGGGCGGGCCCGAACGGACCCTGCGTACGGCCGGGCGCGCGGCCGTGGTCCGCTTCGGTCCGCCTCCGGCGGTCGGCGCCGTCACCGCCGGATAGCGGCCCTGGCCGCCTCCCGCACCCGCATCCGCACCCGGGCCTGAGCCCGCATTCCGGGGCGAGGGCGGGCTGCGGCAGGACGCCCCAGCAGCACCCCGGTCAGCGCCAGCGCCAGCCCGCACAGCTGCCGGGCGCTGAGCGTCTCGCCCGCGATCGCCGTGCCCAGCAGGACTCCCGTCACCGGATTGAGCAGGCCGAGCAGGCCGACCGTACCGGCGGGCAGGTGCCGCAGGCCCGCGAACCAGGCGGCGAAGGCGAGCGCCGTCGCCACCACGGTGACGTAGCCGAAGCCCAGCAGGGCCGGGCCGTCGAGCGCGGGCGGAGCGCCCTCCGCCGCCACCGCGAGCGGCAGCAGCACCAGACCGCCGCCCAGCAACTGCCAGGAAGTGGAGGCGAGGACTTCGGCTCCGCCGCTCCACCGCTTGGCGAGGACGTAGCCGAGCGAGGAGACGGCCATGGCGGCGATCGAAGCGAGCACCCCGAGGGCGTCGAGCGACGCGCTCGCGGTGAACAGCATGAGGCACACGCCCGCCACCCCGAGGCCCGCGCCCGCCAGGTGCCGCGGCCCCGGCCGCTCGGCGATCACCGCCCAGGCGATGAGCATCATGACCAGCGGAGCGGTCGCCATGACCGTCGAGGCCACGCTCGTCGGGAGCCGCTGCGCGGCGAGGTACACCAGCGCGAAGAAGCCGCCCATGTTGAGCACGCCGAGGAGCAGCGACTTCCACCACCAGGACCCGCTCGGCAGCTTCCGGCACACGGCCAGGAGCAGCAGCCCCGCCGGCAGCGCGCGGATCACCCCTCCGTACAGCGGATGCCCGGCGGGCAGGAACTCGCGCGTGACGAAGTAGTTCGTCCCCCATGCCACCGGCGCGATGGCCGTGACCAGAGACCACCGCATATTGGCTTCCATGGAAGGTATTATAGCTTCCATGGAAGCCAAGGACCACGTCGCTCGTATCCAGGACGAATGGGCTCGTGAACGGCCCGACGTCGACGTCAGCCCCCAGGCGGTGATCGGCCGCCTCCACCGCCTCGGCCTGCTCCTGACGCAGCGGCTCTGCCTCGTCTACGCCCGGTACGGGCTCAGCGAGGGGGAGTTCGACGTACTCGCCGCGCTGCGGCGGGCGGGCGAGCCCTTCGAGCGGGCGCCCGGCGAGCTCGCCGGGCACACGATGGTGACGACCGGCGCGATGACCAAGCGGATCGACCGGCTGGAACGGGCCGGCCTGGTCGCCCGGCGCCGCTCGGCCACCGACGGCCGGGGCCGGGTGGTCGCCCTCACCCCGGCGGGCCGGGAGCTGATCGACCGGGCCTTCACCGAGCACATGCGCAACGAGCGGAGCCTCCTGGAGGGCCTGACCCCCGGGGAGACCGCGCAACTGGAGGGGCTGCTCACCGCCTGGCTGGCCAAGATCGAGCCGCCGACCGGGACATGACGCTCAGCGCAGGCCCAGCTTCACCCACTTCGCCGTGCTGGGCACGCCCTTCGCGTTGAGCAGGAACAGCATGTAGTACCCGGGTGGCGCGTCGGCGGCGGTCGGCGGGGTGCGGAGCCCGACGGCGTTGCCCCGTACGCCGGTGAGCCGGAGCTCCAGGTGGCGCTGGCTGGTGTTCACGGAGTGGGTCACGGTCGTCGGCGCCAGCAGGACGGCGCGCGCCACGTCCTTCGGCGTCGACGTCGCGACCTCGAAGGCCGCGTCGTGGGCGAGCTCGCCCGCCGGGACCCGGTCGAGGGACGGCCGGGGGCCGCGGTGCAGGTAGGCGGGCTCGTAGAGCTCGATGCTGCCGTCCATCCCGTCCTTCATGTCGGGATCGTTGGCGATCTGCTGGAGCTCGTCCCCGGTGACCATCACGCGGCCGTCGGGCATGACCAGGGCGTTGGAATGGTAGCCCCGGGGCAGCCGTTGGGCCGGACCGAGCCGCCAGCGGCCGCGGGCGTCGCGCAGCTCGATCTGCCGGTACTTCGGATCGGCCTGCGGGTTGAAGGGCCCGTTGCCGTAATCCCGGGTGTCCAGCGCCCCGTTGACGGTCAGCAGCGTGCCGTCCGGCAGGATCAGGGTGTCGTCCTGCGTCCGCCCGAAGGCGCGCGGCTCCTCGATGGTCCACCGGCCGCCGGACAGCCGGTAGGTGAGCGGGTCGCGCGGGTCGCCGCCGAGCACCAGGACGGAGTCCGGCCCCCGGAAGCCGGCCGGGAGCGGCACGGCGGAGCCGTACCCGCGGAAGTCGGCGGGCCGCCGCGGCAGGTCGGTACGGACCTCCTTGACCGGGTCGAACAGCCACTGCTGGTCGGCGTCGCGGCCCAGCCCGTAGATCATCCCGTCCCGCAGCGAGAAGAGGTGCGGGTAGTCGTTGCGGAACGGCGCGTCCGACCGCAGCCGCTGCGAAGCGAGGTCCAGCGGGATGTCGAACGGCCGCCGGGGCACGGGATGGCGCAGCGCCGGGAAGCGCTCGACCACCGGGGTGGGGGTGCCCGTACCGCGTTCGGACTGGCCGGACATGATGATCTGGCGGCCGTCCGCCCCGGTGACGACCGAGGGGTACCAGCGGCCCACGGCCATGTCCCGGTTCCGGTACCAGTTTTCGGTCCACGGGTCGAACACGAAGGACAGCTTGGCGCCGCTGCCGCCCTTGCCGCCGACGTTGCCGCCGAAGACCCCGACCATCCCGTTGGGCAGGTACGCGTGCCCGGCGCAGAAGAACGGCGCAGGACGGGGGGCGTACCGGCCGTCGGGCATCAGGACCACGGGCGGCGGCACCTTCTTGAAGGCCTGCGCACCGGTTCCCCTGGCCGGATCCCAGAGGTAGGCGCGGCCCGCGTTGGTCCGGCCCACCGTGTTCGTGGGCCCGGTCTCCTTGGTGGGGTCCTCCTCCGTGCGCTCGAAGGAGAACAGCAGCACCTTGCCCGTCGGCAGCTGGGCCACGTGCACGCCGAAGTCGGGAGAGGGGAAGAACTGGGTGAACCGCCCGAACTCCGCTGCCGCGAAGCGTGCGTTGGCCTTGGTCTGGGACTCCCGTAGTGCGGTCAGGCTCGCCGTGCGCTTGGTCTGCGGATAGCCGCGGGTGCCGTCGGCCGCCTCGCGCAGCCGCGCGTGCGCCCGGGCATGGTCCTCCCCGATCACCGCTGCCTCGGCCGCCTCTGCCGCCTCGGCTGCCTCGGCCCGCGGCGCGGTGCGCACGGCGGGGCCCGGCTGCGGGGGCGGCGACATCGCCGTGAGCGCCAGGGCGGAGGCGATCACCCAGGCCGACACGGCGGCGGAGCGGTGCGCGCGGGACATGGCTCTCCTCTGGATCTCCGATGGATTCGCCAGATATTAGGAGGAACCCGGTCTTTCCGGTCGATGCGACGCGACGCGGAGCCATTCGGCCCAGGGATACGGCCGGATGAATCGTTCCTGCGGTGAACCGCTGCGGCCATAGAGGTGAGACCGCGTACCCGTCGGCGCTCCGGGACCGCTGCGGGCGGTTATCCATGTGGACGTGATCAAGTCGCTCCGTACCGGATTCACCGCAGCCGCCGTGACCGCAGCTCTCGTCACGCTCAGCCCCTCGGCCGGGGCCTCCGCCTCGGCACCCTCCGCCAAGGCTCCCTACGACCAGGTGACCGTGGACGTCGCCTCCGTCAACGGATCGGGCTGCCGTCCAGGCAGCGCCGCCGTCGCCGTGGCCCCGGACAACACGGCCTTCACCGTCACCTACAGCGAGTACGTGGCCCAGGCCGGCGGCGGCGCCCCCGCCGTCGAAGGCCGCAAGAACTGCCAGCTCTCCCTCGTCGTCCACGTCCCCCAGGGCTACACCTACGCCGTGGCCCAGGTCGACTACCGGGGCTTCGGCAGCCTCCAGGAGGGGGCGATCGGCACGCAGAAGGCGAGCTACTACTTCCAGGGCATGAGCCAGACGGCCCAGCGCACCCACAAGTTCAACGGCGCGCTGGACGACAACTGGCAGGCCACCGACACCACCGGCGTGGAGGCGCTGGTCTTCGCACCCTGCGGGGAGCAGCGCAACTTCAACATCAACACCGAGCTCCGCGCCGAGGTCGGAACCTCCGACCCGTCGCAGACCAGCTTCATGGCGCTCGACTCGACCGACGGCAGCGTCAACAGCGTCTACCACTTCTCGTGGAAGCAGTGCCCGGGACGCTGACGGGCGGAAACGAGCCGGTGCCGGGGCACGCGCCGTCAGGCGGTCCCCGGCACCCGGCGTTTCACCCCGACTCCCGGCTCCCGGCTCCCGGCTCCCGGCTTCCGGCTCCCGGCTTCCGGCCCCCGGCTCCGGGCTCCCGGCCTCAGGCCGACGCGCGCCGGACCAGCTCGGTGGAGGTGATCACCGGGCCGGGCGCGGGGTGCTGTCGGGGGCCCGCGGCTCCCAGCGAGTCCAGCAGCAGCCGCGCCATCATGCGCCCCATCCCCTCGATGTCCTGACGCACCGTCGTCAGCGGCGGATCGGCGTTCTCCGCCACCGGCTCGGCGTCGTCGAACCCGATCACCGCCACATCGCCGGGCACGGTACGGCCCCGCTCCCGCAGCACCCTGAGCGCGCCCGTCGCCATCAGGTCGTTCGCCGCGAACACGGCGTCGATCCCGGCCCGGCGGTCCAGCAGTTCGGCCATCGCGCGGGCCCCGCCCGCCACCGTGAAGTCCCCCTCGGCGACCAGCGCGGGATCCGCCTGCGGCAGTTCGTCCCGGTAGCCGCTCAGCCGGTCGGCCGCGGAGGTCTGGTCGAGCGGGCCGGCGATGTGGGCGATCCGCTCACGTCCCCGCGCCAGCAGGTACCGTACGGCCGCGCGGGCGCCTCCGCGGTTGTCCGCGTCCACGTACGCCACCTCGCCGTCGGCCTCGCCGTTCCCCGCCCCTGCTGTCCAGCCCGGCCGGCCGCCGTACACCGTGGGCATGCCGATGCGCCGGGTGATCGAGGGCAGCGGATCGTCGGTGTGCAGGGAGAAGGCGAGCGCCCCGTCGACGTGGCCGCCCGCCAGATAGCGCTCGATCCGGTCGTAGTCCCGCCGGTCCTCCACCAGCAGGAGCACCAACTGCGTGTCGTGCGCCGTCAGTTCCTTGCTGATCCCGCGCACCTGCCGGGAGAAGAAGGGGTCGGAGAATATCCGGACCTCCGGCTCGGCGATGATCACCGCGACGGCGCCGGTGCGCCGGGTCACCAGGGCCCGGGCGGCCGGGTTGGGCACGTACCCCAGATCGCGGATGGCCTCGCGCACCTTCTCCACCAGGTGGGTGCGGACGCCGTCGCCGCCGTTGACGACGCGGGACGCGGTGGCCCGGGACACCCCGGCGCGTGCCGCGACCGCCTCCAGGGTGGGGCGGTCCCCGGGACGCTGTTCCGGCACGGGCGCTCCTCCTGGTGTCCGCGGGCACGGGCCCTCGGGGCAGCAGGGTAACCCGTACCGCCGGGAGGCCGGTGGCCTTCCCGGCGGTACGGATCGATACCGGCCGATGACCGGCGTCCGTCCGGGGCGCCTGTCAGTGGCCGAAGTCGAACCAGTTGACGTTCACGAAGTCGGCGCCCTGCCCGCTGGTGAAGGTCAGGTACACGTCATGAACGCCCGTGACCCCGCTGATGTTCGCCGGCACCGTCCGCCAGCTCTGCCAGCCGCCGGTGTTCCCCACCGAGAAGCTGCCGATCGGCGCACTGGTACGGCTGTCCAGCCGGACCTCGACGAGTCCGCTGACCCCGCCGGCCGCACCCGAGGCGACCCGGCCGTGGAACTGCCGCGCCGCCGTGGAGCCGAAGTCGACGCCCCGGTACACGGCCCAGTCGCCGTTGGCGATGGCGCCGAGGTTCTGCCCGCCGCCGGTGTCGGTGGTGGTCTCCTTGATCAGCCCGGTCTGGCCGTCGTACGACTCGGCCTGGATGGCGGCGTACGCGTCACGGCTGCCCGCCGGCGGGGTCGTCGGCGGGGTCGTCGGCGGGGGAGTGGTGGGCGGCGGCGTCGTGGGCGTGCCGGCCGCCGACTGCAGGACGGACACGTAGTCGACGACCATGGGGTGGCCGGGCACGGTACCCGCGTCGGGCCCGCCGCCGAAGGCGTCCGGGAACCCGCCGCCCATGGCGACGTTGAGGATGATGAAGTAGCCGTGGTTGGTGGCGCTGGTCCACGTGGCCGCGTCCACCTGGTCCGCGCGCACGGTGTGAAAGAGGAGCCCGTCCACGGAGAAGCGCATCTCCTCGACGGCCTTGGACCTGTCCCACTCCACGGCGTACGTGTGGAACCCGCCCTGGCAGCTGGTGCCCGGGCAGACCCGCTGGCCGCCGATGCCGGACGTCTCGTTGCAGGGGCCGCCCGGGCTCGTGCCGCAGTGCAGGGTCGCCCAGACGGTGTTGAGGCCCTGGACGTTCTCCATGATGTCGATCTCGCCGATCCCCGGCCAGTTCCACCAGTTGCCCCGGTACGGAGCCCCGAGCATCCAGAACGCCGGCCAGTAGCCCTTGGCCGCCGGGCCCGTGACGTCCGGCATCTGGATGCGGGCCTCGGTGCGCAGGGTGCCGCCCGCCGGGGGCTGAAAGTCCGAACGCCGGGTCTCCACCCGCCCGGAGGTCCAGTTGCCGGCCGCGTCCCGACGCGGGGTGATGCGCAGGTTGCCCGCCCCGTCGAGGGAGACGTTGGCGGGATCGGCGGTCATCGTCTCTATCTCGCCGGTGCCGAATCTCGCCGGCCCGCCGGGATAGCTCGTACCGGTCGTGTACTGCCAGTCGGCGGTGTTCAGGCCGGATCCGGCGGGCCCGTTGAAGTCATCCAGGAAGACCCGGGACCAGCCGGCCGGGGTGGGGGGCGCCGTGGCGCCGGCGGGCAGGACGGCCGCCACCGAGGCGGCCGCGACCACCGCGATGGTGCTGAACGCGGCTAAGACGGCCCGGCGGACGGCCGGCCGTTTCCTGTCGGATGTCTGACGCATGGATGCCTCTCTGAAACGCCGTCGGGGAGGTGCGCCGGTCTCTTGAGAGCGCTCTCAAGACGGCGCCGCTGCACACTGTGCTCCCCGCCCCCACGGGCGTCAAGACATCGCACCGGGAACGGAACCGGCGGGCCGCGCCGACGGGAACACACCCGTACGGCCCAACCCGCCGCGCCCCTCAGCCGGGAGGGCCGAGGACCTCGCGCGCACCGGGGAGGTCATGGACGGCGGCCGCCGTCCCGGTCAGCGGCAACAGCCCGGAAAGCGGGCACAGCACCGGCATCTCGTGGTCGACCTCCCACTCGCCGACGGCCGCGGCCCGGCTCTTGCGGCCGCCGCCGGCGTCGGTGGTGCACACGGCGTACAGCCGTCCGGCGCAGCCCCGGCAGAGCAGGGCGTCGTGGCCGGTCACGGCCGGACCGCCGACTGCGCCGCGGCAGCGGATCCGCCCCGGCGGACCCGCGGGCCCAACATGCCGGGTCCGGCGCCCGCTTGTAGCGTCGGTCGCGTCAGGAGTCCTGGTGACCCGACAGGAGTCCGCCGGCCGGTGCGCAACCGCGCGGTACGCACAGTGCGCGCAGTACGCAGACGAAACGGATCACGCCCGCGAGGCGCGCCGAGCCGCCCGAGCGCAGCCCGCGCCGGAGCCGGGACGGCCCGCCTTCCACGCCGTCGCGGGGCGTGCGCACAGCACCCGTACGAGAGGCCGTGCCGATGCCGAACGACGTTCCGATATCGAGCCTGCTGCGTGTCGAGCGGGGCCTGGCCGGCCCCGAGGAGCTGGCGGCGATCGCCGTCGTGATCGCCTGCTACGCGGGCCGCACCGCCCGTGCCCGCGCCGCCGTGGTGCACGGCGGCGGGCGGGAAACCGGCCCGGAAACCGGGCCGGAAACAGGCCGACGGCGACGCACCGTCCGCCCCGACGCCGGCTGCTGGGCAGGCTGCTGGGCCTGCCGCTGAACCCCGCCCGCCGGCCGGGCGCACGGCCGGCGGACAGGGACGCGAAGCGGTCACCTCCGGTGCAGCACCGTCGTGAGGACCTCGAGCAGCGCCGTCCGGGGATCCGCGACGGCGCCCTCCGAGCGCCAGGCCACGAATCCGTCCGGGCGTACGAGCACCGCGCCGTCGGGGCCCATCCCATGGACCTCGGCCCAGTCGGCGCCCTTCTCCTGGAGCAGGTCCGCGTCCGGCCCGGAACCGATGCCGTAGGCCTCCAGCCGGACTTCCGGAAGCTCCCGGGCCACCCGTTCGGCCGCCTCCCGCCACGGCGTCCCCGCACCGCTGAGCAGCACGAACGAGCGCTCGTACAGGTCCAGGGAGGAGATCCGCTCACCGGCCCTGATCAGCCACATGTGCGGGGCGCGGGTGCCGGTGTCGCCCATCAGGCGCATCGCCTCGGGGATGATCGGGCGACCCGGATCGCCGCCGACGACCGCGCCCCGCGGGTAGCAGTAGCCCATCGCCGTGGGCAGGATCCCGCTGCCCGGCCCGCCGCCCATGGTGGGCGGCGGCGCGTACCCGGGGTGGCTGTGCTCCGCCGAACGGGCCGACGCCCGCTCGCTCGTGGCCCTGGCCACCGGCAGCCGCTCGGCCTCGTAGGTGTCCAGGAGGCCGATGCCCGCCGCGCCGTCCAGCACCGCGGCGATCTTCCAGGCCAGGTTGTGCGCGTCCTGGATGCCGGTGTTGGAGCCGAAGGCCCCCGTCGGGGACATCTCGTGGGCGGCGTCCCCGGCCAGGAACACCCGGCGGCCGGACGAGTACCGCTCCGCCACCCGTTCGGCGGCGTGCCAGGGGGCCTTGCCGCCGATCTCCACGTCCAGGTCGGGCACGCCGATGGCATTGCGGATCTGCTCCACGCACCGCTCGTCGGTGAAGTCCTCGAGCGTCTCGCCCCGGTCCGGGTGCCAGGGGGCGTGGAACACCCACTGCGTCGCGTTGTCCACGGGCAGCAGCGCCCCGTCCGCCCCCGGTCGCATCAGGTAGCAGACGATGAAGCGCAGATCGCCCAGCACGTCGACGAGCCGCTCCGAGCGGAAGGTGACGCTCACGTTGTGGAACAGCTCGCCGTTGCCCGTCTGCGGGATGGCCAGCTGCTCCCGCACCGGGCTGCGCGGCCCGTCCGCGGCGATCAGGAAGTCGGCCCGTACGGTGGTGTGCTCGCCCGTCTCGCGGTTCTTCACCAGGGCGGTCACCCCCGATTCGTCCTGGTCGAAGCTCATGAGCTCGGTGGAGAACCGGATGTCGGCCCCCTGCGCGCTGCTCTGCTCGGCCAGCACGGGCTCGATGTTGTTCTGGCTGCACAGGCACCAGCCGGTCGGGCTGAACTTGCGCAGGGCCCCGGACGGGTCGACGGACTTGATCAGCCAGTTGTGGTCGCCGCTGGTCAGCGAGCGGGCTTGCAGAATGCCCTGGACCCCCTCCAGCGCGGACGCCGCCCGGCGGATCGCGTGCTCCGCCCCTGCGGTGCGGAAGAGCTCCATGGTCCGGGCGTTGATGCCACGGCCCCGCGGGTGCGGGGAGGTACCGGAGTGCTTCTCGACCAGCAGGTGCCTCACTCCGTGGCGGCTCAGGAAAAGCGAGGTGGACAGGCCCACGAGGGAGCCGCCCACGACGAGAACCGGTACGCGAACATCGGCGTTGTCTTCCATCAGCTGCGGGCTCCTGTTTTCTGTGTGGGGGAGTGGACTCTTTATGCCCCCGATCGTCGATTAGGCCCGGTTGATTCGCCGGTTGTCACCCGCTTGATCCGGACATGTAGCGGTACGTCGCCACCCGGATGACGATGAGCGACAGCGGCTCCCCCTGAGATGCGCCGGCCCGCCGTCCCGACCGAGACGGCCGCCGGCCCGGGCGGACGCCACCGGTGACGGACGAGGGGTCCGTACGCGATGGATCTCCACCCCCTCATGAAGGAGTGAGTAGATGACAACCACCCTGTCCGAACGGGTGTCGCAGTCAGCCTTCGACGGCTCCATGCTCCGGGTCGTCCTGCTGATGGACCTCCACGAGGGGGCCCAACAGCGGTTCTTCGAGGCGTACGAACAGCTCCGCCACGACATCGCGTCGATCCCGGGCCACATCAGCGATCAGCTGTGCCAGTCCTTCGAGAACCCTTCCCAGTGGCTGATCACCAGCGAGTGGGAGAGCGCGCCGCAGTACCTCGCATGGGTCAACAGCGAGCACCACGCAGAACAGGTCAAGCCGCTCGGCGCCTGCGCCCGCGTCATGCGCCCGCTGAAGTTCACCGTCCTGCGCGAGACCGGCCGGAGCTACGACCAGGCCTCCCGGCCCGCCGGCGTCCGCCTCCAGCCCGCCCCCCGCCTCGGCGCCGGCATCGTCCGCCACGCCCTCACCTTCACTGTCAAACCGGGCAGCGAGGAGCAGGTCGCGTCCATCCTCTCCAGTTACGCCTCCCCGGCCGCCCGCGTCGACGACCACACACGGCTCTGCCGGACCTCCCTCTTCATGCACGGCAACCGGGTGGTACGGACCGTGGAGGTCCAGGGCGACCTGATGGCAGCCCTGCGGCACGTCTCCGAGCAGCCCGAGGTACGGGCCGTCGAAGAGGCCATCAACCCCTACCTGGAGCAGGACCGGAACCTGAACGACCCCGAGTCCGCCCGCATGTTCTTCATGCGGGCGGCGCTCCCCGCCGTCCACCACATCGCGGCCGGGGAACCGGACACCGAGGACGTCACGCGCCACGCGCTGTACTACCCGGCCAAGCCCGGCTGCGGCCAGGCACTGGCCCGCTTCCTCGCCCGCCAGGACGAGGCGGCCGCGCACCGCCCGGAGAGCCCCGTACGGAGCAGCAGCATCTTCCAGCGCGACGACATCGTCGTCCGCCTCGTCGACGTGCGCGGCCCGCTCGACGCCGAGCCCGACAGCATCCTGGGGGTGCGCGGCCCGCGCAAGGCGGCCGTGCTGGACCGGCTGACGGCCACGGCCGGCGAGCGGACCACCGCCGCCCGCCACACGATGAACCTGATCACCGACCGCCGGGCACCCGCGCAGTCCTGACCCCGGTCCCCACCCCCAAGCCCGTCCAGGCTCCACACGCCAGGAGGAACCCGCCATGACCAGACAGCGCCCACGCATCGTCGACCTCAGCGAGACGCCGCCCAACCGCCGGCGCGGTGGCGACCTGAGGGCCGTGCTCACCCCGACCTCGGTGGGTTCCACCAGCGGCTTCATGGGCCTGGCTGTCATGGCCCCCGGGGAGTCCATCGCCGAGCACTACCACCCGTACTCCGAGGAGTTCGTGTACGTGGTCGCCGGCCGGCTGGAGGTCGACCTCGATGGCGAGGCCCACCCGCTGCGCACCGATCAGGGCCTGCTGGTCCCGCTCAACGTGCGCCACCGGTTCCGCAACGTCGGCGACACCGAGGCCCGCATGGTCTTCCACCTGGGACCGCTCGCCCCGCGCCCCGAACTGGGCCACGTGGACACCGAAGAGGCCCCGCACCCGGAGGGCACGGCCTGGGAGCAGCCCCCGGACCGCACGGGAGCGGTCTCGTGACCGGCCGCCGGGTGGCGGTCACCGGGGTCGGCGTCGTCGCTCCCGGCGGGATCGGCGTCTCGGCCTTCTGGGACCTGCTCGCCAACGGGCGCACGGCGACCCGCGGCATCACCCTCTTCGACCCGGCCGGGTTCCGCTCCCGGATAGCCGCCGAGGTCGACTTCGACCCCGCCGCGCACGGCCTCGGCGAGGGCGAGGCGGCCCGGGCGGACCGGTACATCCAGTTCGCGCTCGTCGCCGCCCGCGAGGCCCTGCTCGACGCGGGGCTCGACCTCCGCTCCGACGAGGCCTGGCGCACCGGCGTCTCCCTGGGCACCGCCGTCGGCGGGACCACCCGACTGGAGCACGACTACGTCGCCGTGAGCCAGTCGGGCGCCTGGTGGGACGTGGACCACAAGTTCGCCGGGCCCCATCTGCACCGGGCGTTCACGCCCGCCACCCTCGCCTCGGCCGTCGCCGAGCAGACGGGTGCGCGCGGACCGGTGCAGACGGTGTCCACCGGCTGCACCTCCGGACTCGACGCCATCGGGTACGCCGTGCACTCCATTGCCGAGGGCCGGATGGACGTGTGCATCGCCGGGGCCTCCGACTCACCCATATCGCCGATCACCGTGGCCTGTTTCGACGCCATCAAGGCGACCTCGCCGAACAACGACGACCCGGCCCACGCCTCCCGGCCGTTCGACGCCGACCGCGACGGGTTCGTCCTCGGCGAGGGCGGCGCCGTCCTCGTACTCGAAGAGCTGGAACACGCCCGCGCCCGCGGTGCGACCGTCTACTGCGAGATCGGGGGCTACGCCACCTTCGGCAACGCCCACCACATGACCGGGCTGACCGCCGAGGGCCTGGAGATGGCACGCGCCATCCAGACGGCCCTCGACCAGGCCGGGATCGACGCGCGGGACATCGACTACGTCAACGCGCACGGATCCGGCACCAAGCAGAACGACCGCCACGAGACGGCGGCCGTCAAGCGGGTCCTGGGCGAGCACGCCTACAAGACGCCGATGACCTCCATCAAGTCCATGGTCGGCCACTCCCTCGGCGCCATCGGAGCGATCGAACTGGCGGCCTGCGTGCTCGCCATGACCCACCAGGTGGTACCGCCCACGGCGAACTACGAGACGCCCGACCCCGAGTGCGACCTGGACTACGTACCCCGCACCGCGCGCGGCTGCACGCTGCGCAGCGTGCTCTCGGTCGGCAGCGGCTTCGGCGGATTCCAGTCCGCCGTGGTCATGACCCGGCCCAAGGAGGAGGTGTCGTGACCCGCCGTACGGTCATCACGGGCATCGGGGTCGTCGCGCCGAACGGCATCGGCGCCGACGACTTCTGGAAGGCCACCCACTCCGGTCTCAGCGTGCTGGACCGCGTCACCCGGCCCGGCTGCGAGCACCTTCCGCTGCGCGTCGCGGGCGAGGTGCGGGGCTTCGACCCCGGCGCGATGGTCGAGGAGCGCTTCCTCGTCCAGACGGACCGCTTCACCCACCACGCCCTCGCCGCGGCGGACCTCGCCCTGGCGGACGCCCGGCTCGGCCGGGCCGACTACGAGGCCGACCCCTTCTCGGTCGGGGTGGTGACGGCCGCGGGGTCCGGCGGTGGCGAGTTCGGGCAGCGCGAGCTGCAGAGGCTCTGGGACCAGGGCCCCCGCTACGTCGGCCCGTACCAGTCGATCGCCTGGTTCTACGCCGCGAGCACCGGCCAGATCTCCATCCGGCGCGGGCTCAAGGGACCGTGCGGGGTCGTGGCCAGCGACGAGGCGGGCGGGCTCGACGCCTTCGCGCACGCCGCACGCGCCATCCGCCAGGGCAGCCGGGCCATGCTCGTGGGGGCGACGGAGGCGCCCCTCGCGCCGTACTCCATCGTCTGCCAGCTGGAGTACGAGGGCCTGAGCACGCACGAGGACCCCGAGCGCGCCTACCGGCCCTTCACCGCCAAGGCCTGCGGATACGCCCCCGCGGAGGGCGGCGCGATGTTCCTCGTCGAGGACGAGGACGCGGCCCTCGGCCGGGGCGCCACGGTCCGCGCCGTGCTGGCCGGCCACGCCGCCACCTTCAGCGGGACCCAGCGGCCGGACGAGGCCGGCGAAGGGCTGGCCCACGCGATCCGGGGTGCGCTGCGCGAAGCCGGCTGCGCCCCGGAGGAGATCGACGTGGTCTTCGCCGACGCGCTCGGCACGCCGCGGGCCGACGCGGCCGAGGCGGCCGCGATCGCGAGCGCCCTCGGCGCCCACGGGCGCGAGGTACCGGTCACGGCGCCGAAGACCGGTACGGGCAGGGCGTACTGCGCGGCGCCCGCCCTCGACACCGCCGCCGCGGTGCTGGCACTGGAGCACGGCATCGTCCCGCCGACCCCGAACGTCTACGACGTGTGCCACGACCTCGACGTGGTCACGGGCAGTGCCCGCTCCACGGACCTGCGCACCGCGCTCGTGCTGAGCCGCGGCCGGATGGGCTCGAACTCCGCGCTCGTCCTGCGCAAAGGCCCCGTGGCGGCCTCGTAGTTCACCCCCCCCAGGGTGCGCGTTCGGCAGGAGCCGCGCAGCCCCCGTAGGAAGAGAGAAGCCACCATGTCCGACCGACTGACCCTGGAGGAGCTGGCGGCCCTGATGAAGACCGCCGGCATCACCGTCGACCCCGCCGAGCTGGCGAGCCGTCCCGACACCGCCTTCGACGAATACGGCCTGGACTCGCTCGGCCTGCTCGGCATCGTCGGCGAGCTGGAGAACCGGCGCGGACGGGCGCTGCCCACCGACGCCGACCGCTGCAAGACCCCCGGCGAGTTCCTCGACCTCGTCAACAACAGCCTGATGACAGGAGCCTGACATGCCAGGACACACCGAGAACGAGATCACCGTCAACGCACCCGTGGACCTCGTGTGGGAGATGACCAACGACCTCCCCAACTGGCCCCAGCTGTTCAGCGAATACGCCTCGCTGGAGATCCTGGAGGAGAAGGGGGCCACCACGCGCTTCCGCCTGACCATGCACCCCGACGAGAACGGCAAGGTGTGGAGCTGGGTCTCGGAGCGCACCGTGGACCGCGACAGCCTCACGGTCCGGGCCCGGCGCGTGGAGACCGGCCCGTTCGCCCACATGGACATCCACTGGCAGTACTTCGCGGTGCCGGGCGGCACGCGGATGAAGTGGACCCAGGACTTCGCGATGAAGCCGGACGCGCCGGTCGACGACGCGTGGATGACCGACAACATCAACCGCAACTCCCCGATCCAGATGGCGCTCATCCGGGACAAGATCGAGCAGCGAGAACGCGAGAACCGCGCTCCCGCCGTCAGCCGTCTCTGAAACGAAGGGCGAGTACCCCCGGATGAACCAGACGCACCGCGCTCTCATCGTCGCCCGCATGGCACCGGGCTCGGCCCCCGACATCGCCGAGCTGTTCGCCGGCTCGGACGCGGGCGAACTGCCGCACCTGGTCGGCGTCACCCGCCGCAGCCTGTTCCAGTTCGGTGATGTGTACATGCACCTGATCGAGGCGGACCGGCCACCGGGCCCCGCCATCGCCCAGGTCACCGACCACCCGGAGTTCCGGCAGCTCAGCGACCGGCTCACCGCCTACATCAGCCCGCACAACCCCGATACGTGGCGCAGTCCGAAGGACGCGATGGCCCACGAGTTCTACCGCTGGGAGAACCCCGCCGCCACGTGACCCGAGCGGCCCGGACGGGACCCGCACACCGGTGTGTGCGGGTCCCGCCGCGTGCGGCCGCCGCATCGCGGACCGATCTTCGCCGGCCACGGGGCGTGAGCTATGTTGGAGCGTGAGTGACAGAGTCAAGGAGGCCCTTCGGTGTCATCGGGGCAGCAGGCACGGGCTCAAGCGGCTGCGATCAAGCCGAGCGGGGAGTCGTCCGACGCGCAGGAGGAATTCCTGCCCCCGGCCGACCGGCTCCTCGCGCTCTTCGACGGCCGCCGCCTCTCGCCGGGCCAGCGCCGGATCGCCCAGTACCTGATCGACCACCTCACCGAGGCCGCCTTCCTGTCGATCACCGAACTCGCCGAGCGCGTCGGCGTCAGCCAGCCCTCCGTGACCCGCTTCGCCGCCTCCCTCGGATTCAGCGGCTACCCCGCCCTGCGCGACGTGCTCCAGCCCATCGCCCTGAGCGCCGTGGCCGGCGCCCCGGACACCCGCGAGCAGATCCGCCGCAACGAGCTGCAGGCCGCCGTCGACGCCGAGATCGAGAACCTGGAGAACGTCCGCCGGCTGCTCGCCGACACCAACCAGGTGCTGGACATCGGCCGCGCGCTGGCCGCCTCGGTGCCGCTGACCGTCCTCGGACTGCGCATTTCGGTGTCCCTGGCCGAGTACTTCGCGTACGCCGCCCGGCGCATCCACCCCGACGTGCGCCTGGTGACCCGGGGCGGCAGCGTGGCCTACGACGCGCTGCTCCAGTCCAAGGCGGCCGGCGGGACGTGGGTCCTGGCCTTCGCGATGCCGCGGCACGCCAAGGAGACCCTGGCCGCCGTCCGCGCGGCCCGCAGTACGGGGCTGCGCGTGGTCCTGATCACGGATCCCACGCTCGGGCCGCTCGTGGACGAGGCGGACGTGACCCTGAAGGCGGGCACCGGCTCGCGCCTGGTGTTCGACTCGTACGCGGCCCCCGGAATGCTCTCCGCGGCCCTGCTCCAGTCGATGGCCGACGCGGACCCCGAGCGCACCCAGGCGCGCCTGGAGGATTACGAGCACGTGGCCGATCAGCACGGATTCTTCCTCTAAGAGCCGATCGGATCCGATTCGCACGCTCCTGACCGGGGGATATTCATCCCCCGAGGTGCATGAAATTTTTCATACTCTTGCCTACTCGACGGTATATATGTTTACTGACGGCGGCGCTCCGGATCCACCAGATGCCGAGGAGGAAGACCCCCTCCTGAACGGACGCGCGGTCGCGACGACCTCCTCACGCCGCGACCGCGCGTCGAGTCCAGGCCTTCGGATCCCGCAGAGCGCCCACGGCGGCCTCGGTCAACCCCTGGGCCGAGGCCGCCCACCTTGCCTCTCGATCAGAGTTCGACACCCCTCGGAAGTGACGAGAATGCCCCTGACGGCCACCATCACGCGCAGCCCGGACTGGCCCCTCCAGGTCAAGGCCCCCGGCACCCACGACTGGGAGCGCACGGCCACGCGCTGGCTGCGGGACCTGCTCCCCGCCCGCTACGGCAGCTACCTCACCCTGACCCGCCACCACGCCCTGCTGGCGCGGCACGTCCAGCTCCAGCTCCAGCACGAGATGCGGGCGGTACGGGTGGCGCTCCAGACCAGCCGGGCCGAGCTGCCCATGCTGGGCGTCGCCGAGTCGGTCATCGAGAACACGATCCGGATGTACGCCGTCGAACTCGAGCAGCTGGGGCGCCTCGCCCGCGGCGCGCGCCTGGTCTCCGACGCCCTGCTGACGGGCACCCCCGCCCAGCGCAGGCGCTGACCGGCCGGGGCTGCTGACTGGCCGGGGCTGCTGACCGGCCGGGGGCCACTGCGCGGGCTGCCGCTACTGCGCGGGCTGCCAGGAGCGCAGGCGCGCGGCCACGTCGAAGACGGTCGCGCGGAGCAGGCGGATGTCGGTGATGAGGTCGCGCCACTGCTCGTACGGGGCGTCCACCGCCTTGCCGGACGCCTCGATGTAGGCGACGGCGACCCCGTAGCCGAAGAACTCGTTGGCCTCGGGGAGCGGGCGGAGCAGGACGATCGCCTCCAGCAGGGCGGCCGCGCGCCAGTACGCGTCGGGGTCGTCCACGTCCAGGCTGGGCGTGTTCACCCGGTGCCGGGCGACGGCGGCGACCAGCGCGGAGTGGTCGGCCACCGCCACGTCCTTGAACAGTGACTCCTGCCGCTCCAGCAACCAGCGGTGATCGATGTGCAGTTCCACGCGTCCGAGTATCCCCGTCCGGGGGACGGCCGGGGGGCTGTTCGCCCAGCACGCCGCCTGCCGCCCGGCTTTGGGGAGCGGGCGGCGGGTGGTGACGGTCCGGTGACTTCCCGATCTCTCTCCGGCACAGGTGTTCCGTAGCGGAGGCTTTGACTCCTACGGTCTGTGCAGCACAGTTCCGGATCAGGAGGCAGCGTGGAGCGCGAGATCGGCATCGACCAGCTGGTGGCGGCGATGAAGGCGGTCGACGGGGCGGCCGGCCTCTTCGAGGAGTCGCTCGCCGTGTACGAGGCACGCGGCCTCAAGCGGACCAGCGACGATTTCAAGGTGGCGGGCGGCTCCGTACAGACGCTCCAGGGCGCCGAGGAGATGGCGCTGGGGGCCCGCAGGTTCCTCACCGAACTCGCCGTGCTCGCCGGTCTCACGGCGGCGGGCCTCGAAGACCGGCTGGCCGTACGTTCGGACACGGTCCGGGCGGGCTTCAGGGGTGTCCGCGGCGGCGGCTCCCGGATGGCCCGCCCCTTGCTGGACCCGACCGTGGCGGGGCTGCGGCTGCTGCTGGACGTCGACCTCTTCGAACCGGCCTTCAAGGCGGAGATGGAAGAGGTGCTGCGGGCCGAGGCGGCGACCTACCCCGCGCCCTCGACCATCCGCATGCCGCGCGCCGCCGCGGTCCGCACCCCCTGAGCGGAGCCCCTCGGGGTGCCGTACCGGGCGCAGGGGGAGAGGCTGGAGACATGCACCACGCACCGGTCGTCGTCCACCGGGTCTTCCCGTCGGGAGGCCGGCAGGTCACGCTGCGGACCGCGGGCGGCGAGGAGTCCCTCGGAGTGGCCCGCTCGGACGAGGACGTCATCGAGTTCCTCCGGCGGGCCGGCATGCCCGACCCCGACGAGGTGGTCCTCGGCGGCTCGGAGCTGGTCGAGTGGGATTCCGACGATCCCCACGTGTACACCGCGGATCCGCCCACCGAGGACCTGCCGTAACCGGCTCGCCGGGTGCCCCTGCGTGGCGAGCAAGGCGAGGACCCGCCGGCTGTCCTCGGCGCACGGGGCGATCCGCAGCTTGGCGAAGATGCCGGCCGTGTGCTGGGCGACGGCGCTCTCGCTGACGTGCAGGGCGAGCCCGATCGCGGCGCTGGACCGGCCCTCCGCCATCAGCTCCAGCGCGTCCCGCTCCCGCGGGGTGAGGCCCGCGATGGTCCCCCGGGCGTCGCTGCGCGCGAGAGCAGCCTGGACATCACCTGCTGGTCCAGGACGGTGCCGCCCGCGACGACCCGGCGCACCGCGTCGACGAACTGGCCGGTATCGGTGACCCGGTCCTTGAGGAGGTAGCCGACGCCTCCCTCGCGGCCGGCAGGGTGCGCTCCAGCCCGTCCCTCAGGAGGAAGAGGTCTTCGGCGAGGACAACGCGCACGGAATCTCCCACATCACGGCGGTCGGCCCGCCCGGCGGGCTGTGCAGGGCGAGGGTCTCGTCGAAGGGAGCCGACCGCCCCCGGACACCGAGTAGCCCGGTCCCCCCTGCGGGATCCGCACCGCCGTGGTGCTCGAAGACGATGTCGACGCGGTCGGCGCAGGCGTGCTTCGCCGCGTTGGCCAGCAGCTCGTCGACCGCGAAGTAGGCGGCCGACTCCACGGGCGCGGCGAGCCGGCGGGCCTCCACCCGTACGTCGAACAGCTGTCCAGTGCCGGCGAGCGCAGCGCGTCACCCGGCCCGCGGTCGGTGAGCACCGGCGGCTGGATGCCCCGGAACGGGCCCGCTCGCGGGAGCGGTCGGACCGGTGGCGCTGCGCGCCGGCCGCAGCCGGGAGGATCCGGCCGCCGAGGCCCACGGGCAGGAGCAGCAGGGCTCCGGCCACGCCCGCCCCGGCGCATGCCACGGCCACCGCCGACAGAGTCGCCAGTTGTGACCGCCAGGCGGCGGTCGGGGAACGGGATGCCCAACTCATGTCCCGTGCAGGGCATTCGCTGCCGAACCGGTCCCGGAGCGCGCCTTCGCGGCCCGTCCGGCCCATCCGGCCCACGGCGGGGCCGCGAGCAGGCATGCCGCCCGGAAGCAGACCATCGGCAGGACGGCGCCGGACTCCTCGTCCGTGAAGAGCAGCATGCTGAGGTGGACCAGGGTGTGGAAGCCACCCGCCGGCAGCAGCCGGTACGTCCCGCCGGTCCCCTCGAGCGCGAGGCCCAGCACCACCGACATGGCCACGGTCGCGACGAGGAAGGCCGCCGCTACACCGGGCCCAGCGCGAACACCGGTACGTGCCACAGCCCCCACAGCACACCCACGGTGACCGAGGACGCCAGCACACCGAAGCGGGTGCGCAGCAGCGGCTGCGCCCCACCAGCTGGGCCGCGGTGATCACTGCAAGGAGTGTTCCAGGGAGCCGGGACGGGTGAACCAGCCCTCGTCCGCGCCGCTTCGGCTCAGTACGTGCGCCAAGACCGCCAGCGCGGTGATCAGCGGAGCCGTGGCGAGCAGCGCCGCGCTGCGTCCGGTGTGTCGCCGACCGGCGCCTCGGATCAGCCGGGCCACGCGGTCGCCCCGGACCAGCGCGAGCGCGGCCACCGCGACGGCCGGTCCGGTCTGCGTCAGCTGGATCAGCTCGGCGGGTACCCCGGCGGCCTGCTGCACCGCCCCCAGCGCGTCCGCCGCCACGAACGCCACCGCGAGGAATGCACCGGCCGCTCCCCCTATCCGCGGTGTCCGCGCCGGCCGCGCCGCCCCGACGCCCTCGACCGTTCCCGTGTCCCGCCCCGTTCCGCTGCGTGTCATGGCCGTGTGCTTGTACCGACGACGATGCCGGGCGGAGCGGCCCGGGCCCTTGCACCTGGCCACCGGACCGGGGTGACCCAGGTGCACCTACACTCCCTGCAGCCCCGCCCCGCTCGTCGAGGAGGGCGGGTCCGAAGCGGAAGGGAGCCCTTCGTGGGGGAGCGTCAGCGACGCCTGGAGGAGCACATCGTGGTCGGGGCCGCCCCGGCGGACGTCCACCGGATGGTGGCCGACCTGCGGAACATGGGCCGCTGGAGCCCGGAATGCCGGCGGGTCTGGCTGGCGCGGCCGCCGGCCCGCTCCGGCAGCCGGTTCGTCGGATTCAACCGGAGGGGGCCGTTCGTCTGGTTCACGACGGGCCGGGTCACCTCCGCGCGGGCACCGGAAGAACCGCGCGGGGACGGGGAGTTCACCTTCGACGTGGGTGTCTTCGGCCTGCCCATCGCCCGCTGGGGCTACCGATTCGAGCCGGAGGGCGACGGTACCCGGGTCACCGAGACCTGGCAGGACCTGCGCAGCGGCCGCGGCGCCCGCCTGGCCGACGCCCTCGGCGCGGTCTTCGCCGGGACCGGGCCGCAGCGCCGCGTGGCCGTCAACCGGGCCGGAATGCGCACCACGCTCGCCCGCCTGGCCGATGCCTGCGGCGGCGAGGCGGGCGAGGCGGGCGAGGCGGGCGAGGCGGGCGAGGCGGGCGAGCGCGGGCGGGGGTGACGGCGCGGGTCAGGCCGCGCCGCCCTTCGACGCGGGGCCGAACTGCTCGTCCAGCACGGACAGTCGCCGCCAGTACTCGTCCTCGTTGATCTCACCGGACGCGAAGCGCCGCCCCAGGATCCCGATCGGCGACTGCTCGCCGTAGGCCGCCCCCCGGGCCCGCCACGGCCCGGGGCGGCCGCGCCACACGGTGCGGCGCAGCACGGTCACGGCGCCGATCACGACCGCCGCCCAGATCAGGGGGACGAACAGGATCCACGGGCCGGGCCCGTCGTACGCGAGGGTGGTGAGGGTGTTCATCTCGGTTCATCTCCTCGGAGGGGTGGAGGTGGTGGAGGTTTCCTCTCACTCCGAGACTCACTCCGGGAGGGGGTCCCGGTCGTCGTACGGCCGGCTGCACCCCGCGTACCACCGGGGGAGTACGGGCCGCCGCGTCAGCCCAGCCAGCCCGGCCGCACCAGCCCCGACTCGTAGGCAAGGACCACCAGCTGGGCCCGGTCCCGGGCGCCGAGCTTGACCATCGTCCGGCTGACGTGCGTCTTCGCGGTGAGGGGGCTGACGACCAGGCGGCGCGCGATCTCCTCGTTGGACAGGCCCATGCCCACCAGCGCCATCACCTCCCGCTCCCGGTCCGTGAGCCGGCCCAGATCCGCCGCGGCCGCGGGCCGTTTCGAGCGGGCCGCGAACTCCGCGATCAAACGGCGGGTCACGCCCGGGGACAGCAGTGCGTCGCCCTGCACGACCGCCCGGACCGCGCGCAGCAGTTCTTCCGGTTCGGTGTCCTTGACGAGGAACCCCGAGGCGCCCGACCTGATCGCCTCGAAGACGTACTCGTCGAGCTCGAAGGTGGTGAGCATGACGACCCTGACGCCGTCCAGCTCCGGGTCTCCGGTGATCCGCCGGGTGGCGGCGAGCCCGTCCAGCACCGGCATCCGGATGTCCATGAGCACGACGTCGGGGCGCAGCTCCCGCACCATCCGGACGGCCTCGTCCCCGTCGGCCGCCTCACCGGCCACCTCGATGTCGGGCTGCGCCGAAAGCAGCGCCCGGAACCCCGCCCGGACGAGCAGCTGGTCGTCGGCGAGCAGCACACGGATCACGGATCCTCCCGGGGCGTGACGGTCTTCAGCGGCAGCCTCGCGACCACCCGGAACCCCCCGTCGGGACGCGGACCGGCCTCGATCGTGCCACCCAGGGCGGCGGCCCGCTCCCGCATGCCCACGAGGCCGTTCCCACTGCCGCCCGAGGCGTCGCCGGTGGCCGGGCCGTCGTCGTCCACGCGCAGCTCCAGCGCGCTCGGCTGCCATATGAGGCCGACGCGCGCGGTGCGCGCACCCGAGTGCCGTACGACGTTGGTCAGCGCCTCCTGCAGGATCCGGAACGCGGCCAGGTCCGCGCCGGGCGGCAGGGCCCGCGCCGTCCCCTCGGCCGACACCTCCACGGTCAGCCCGGCCGCCGCGGCCTGCTCCACGAGCTCGGGAAGGCGGTCCAGACCGGGCGCGGGGGCGCGCGGTGCGTCGCCGGGGGTGCGCAGGGTGTCCAGCACCTGCCGGACCTCGCCCAGGGCCTCCTTGCTGGCGGCCTTGATCGTGGTCAGCGCCGTTCGGGCCTGCTCGGGGTCGGTGTCGAGCAGGGCCAGCCCGACCCCCGCCTGCACGTTGATCACGGAAATGCTGTGGGCCAGGACGTCGTGCAGCTCCCGGGCGATGCGCAGCCGCTCCTCGTTCACCCGGCGCCGCTCCGCGGCGGCCCGCTCGGCCCGTTCCCGGGCCCACTGCTCGCGCCGCACGCGGACCAGCTCGGCCACGGCCAGCATCGCGAGCACCCACGCGGTGACGGCCAGCTCCTGTCCCCAGGGCGCCGGGCCGTCCCCCGCCGGCGGGAGCCACCGGTACAGCCAGTGGACGATGAGCAAGTGCCCGGCCCACAGCAGCCCCACGGCTCCCCAGGCGGCTCTTCGGTGTCCGGCGACGACGGCTGCGAAGCAGGCCAGTGCCAGGCTGACGAACACCGGGCCGTACGGGTACCCGGCGCCGATGTACACGAGGGTGACGGCGCTGACCCCGTATGCCACGGCCACCGGATGCCGGTGCCGGGCCAGCAGCAGGGCGGGCCCGAGCAGCAGCAGGAGCCGCGCGAACACATCCAGCCCCACCCGCCCGGTCTGCTCCCGCGCGGCCCAGCCGGAGCCTGCCTGGGCGAAGACGGCGACGAGCAGCACCGAGCGCCAGGCCGGGCCCCGCCCGGTCCGCTCCACCCATCGCCGCCAGGGAGGACCCGGGCGCTCACGCTGCTCTTCCATACGGCCACGCTAGTGCGCGGCCGCCGTCACCCGCGTCACCCCGGCGTAGCGTCCGCCGCGTACTCCCCAGGTAGTACGAGGACCAGACGCGCCGGCAGCAGCCGCCCCTTCGTCCAGGTCGTCCCGGTCGTCCCCGGCGTCCCCGTCGCCCCCCGCGTCCCCCTCGGCCAGCCGGGCGATCTGTGCGCCGCCCCTCGCGCGAATGACCGCGTCTGACGCATCGTCATGTTCTTCTTGACCCTCGTTGCGTCCGGTACCCCGGCACCCCGGCACCCCCACCGGGGTCGAGAAGGAGATTCCCCGTGCCCCGTCTGGTCCGCTTCCCGCGCGTCGCCTGCACCGGTGTGGCCGCAGTCGCCCTCACCGTCCTCGCTTCCACCGCCCCCGCCTCCTCCGCACTCGCCTTCTCCGCCCCCGTTTCCTCCGCCACTGCCGCCGCCCCGCACGTCTTCGGGGCCGCCGAGCCGTCCGGGTCGTCGCTCACGCTCTCCGACCCGCGCATCGTGGCGCACTTCGACTTCCAGGCGGGTGAGACGCCGGAGAACATCGCGCTGGAGCCCGACGGCTCGGCCAATCTGACGTTCGCCCTGGCGGGCAAGGTCGTCCGGGTCGCCAAGAACGGCGACACCACGCCCGTCGCCACCCTGCCCGCCGTCACGAACCCGGCCACACCGCTGGTCGGTGCCGCGCTCGCCATGGGGATCGTGCGGACCGCCGACGGGTCGCTGTACGTCAACTACCTCACCGGGCACGAGGAGCAGACGGGCGTGCCGACCGGTGTCTACCGGATCGCTCCCGACGGCTCGGTCGAACTGTTCGCCGCGCTGCCGGCCACCAGCTTCGCCAACGGCCTCGCACTCGACGAGAAGCGCGGCGTGCTCTACGCCGCCGACTCCGTGCTCGGCAGGGTGTGGCGGATCTCGCTCGACGACGCCACCGTGACCACCTGGGCCACCGGCACCGCCCTCGAACCGGACGGTTTCGTCGGCGCCAACGGCATCAAGGTCCACCGCGGCGCCGTGTGGGTGTCCAACACCGACCGCGGGACCCTGCTGCGCATCCCCGTGAACGAGGACGGCTCCGCCGGAGCGATCGAGACCCGGGCCACCGGACTGGCCGGCATCGACGACTTCGCCTTCCCCGGCCCCGGCGACTCCGCCTTGGCGGCCCTCCACCCGACCAGCCAGGTCGCCCTCGTACGCCCCGACGGTACGCACTCCATCCTGCTGGAACCCGAGGCCGGCCTGTCCAACCCGACCTCCGTGGCCGTGCGCCGCCACAAGGTCTACGTGCCCAGTGCCGCCTTCACGACCCAGACCGACCCGAACCTGCTGATCGCGCGCCTGCACAAGGCTCATTCCTGACGATCCGCGCTATCCGGACTATCCGCCTCCGCCTCCGGACGCCCATGGCGGCCGGTGGTGGAGGGGGTTGCCGCCCTGCCGTAAATTGGCCCACGGCCCGCCGGGCCAGGCCGGACATAAGGGACGATCGCGGGCAGGAGTGGGCAGGACATGGCGCGACGCGGACGTGCGGAAACCGACCGGGGGGGCGCCGCCGGCGAGCCCGCGGTCCCGGGCTCCGAGATCGCCGCGGCGGCCGACGGCGGGCACGCCACCCCGGGCTGGCTGCGCCTGGGGCGCGACGGCCGGCTGACCGCCTACGCGAGCTGCGCCGAGGGGCTGGTGCGCTGGACCGAGTCGGCGCCCGGCTCGGACGTCTGGCGCGGGCCCGACCTGTTCCCCGTGGAGGGCTGGACCGGGCGGTACACGCTGACCCAGGACTCCAACGGCTTCGTCTGGTTCGCCGCGATGCGCCATCGGGACGGGGCGCCTGAAGGCCGCGAATTCTCCATAGCCGCCCAATATCAGACAAGTCGGCCGTTGAGCGACTGGCGGGCGGTGGGCAATCCGTTCCCGCCGGGCGACGCTTCGGCGCCCGCCCCGGGCGCCCCCGTCGTCCTCGCCGACGGCTCGGGCTCCCTCCACTACGTCGTCACCCGCTTCGGAGTCGGCGTGCGCGCCCGGACCCAGCGCGCGGACGGGTCGTGGAGCGCATGGGCCGACCACCAGCTCAGGTGGGTGCGCGGTGCGGTCGTACCCGCGCCCGCGATCCAGGGCCGGGTCGGTTTCCTCGTACCGTTCCGCGGCGGGGCCGTTCAGCTGGGCCAGGAGAAGCCGGGAGAGGGGGCCTTCGCCTGGCTGGGCCGGATGGAGGCGGAAGCGGTCGAGGGGACGTACAGCTCCATCGAGACGAGCCCCGGTGTCGCCACCCACTTCTGGCGCGCCCCGGCGGACGGGAGCGTCGTCGCCTGCCGGCCGGCCGGCGCCGGCGTGGTGACGACGAGCGGGTTCATGTCCCTGGGCGGCGCGGGCGGCGTCGGGCCGGTGGGCGCGGTCCGCGCACCCATCAACGGATACGACTGCACGGTCCTGCTCCAGCGCGGGGCCGAGGGCTACCCCGAGATCGCCGCCTACCCCACGCAGGGTGAGCAGTACGGGGCCTGGTGGGCCCCTGTGGGGGACCGGTGCGCGGGGCTCCCGGCCATGGCCGTCGACGCCCACGGCTCGGTCACGATCGCGATGCTCGACACGGACGGCGGGCTTCGGATCGCACGACAGGATCTCACCGCCGAGGGGCTCGTGTTCGGCGCTTGGCGCTGTGTGGGGTGACCTTCATCACCGAGTCATCTTGGCCGGTGGGGTGAATTGCCCATTCCGGCATTTCTCGCGACCAACTGGGCAGCCGGCGCGCCCGCTGTGCCTTGGATGCAGTTGCTCATTAACACACGCGAAACGTTGCGGGGCCGGGACGCTTCCGAATACTTGCTCGGCGTCAAACAATTGGCCTAGGCTGCACACGCCCTGTGAGGATCGCATAAGTGTGCGGGCCCGGCGCGGGGTCGGACGGGCGAGGCGAGGAGCGGCGGTGGTCAGGGTCGGGGGCGGATCCGGCTTCATGTCACGGCAGGGAGCCACACGCCGTAAGAAGAGTGGCAATCGAGGAGTTTTCTGAGTGGCCGGTACGCCCCGCCTGAGTGTTGTCGTTCCCTTTCAGGACGTCGAGATATACCTCGAAGAGTGCCTGGAGTCGATAGCCAGGCAGACGTTCCCCGACCTCGAGGTCGTCATGGTCGACGACGGTTCGACCGACTCCTCGACCGCGATCGCCGCCGACTTCGCCCGCCGGGACCCCAGGTTCAGGCTCCTGCGCCAGGAGCCGATGGGGCCGGGACATGCCCGTAATGTCGGTATTCGCGCCGCCCATCCCGAGGCGGAATTCCTCGCGTTCGTCGACGGCGACGACGTCATACCCGAGTACGCCTACGAGCTGCTCGTGCGCACCCTCGACGCCTCCGGCTCCGACTTCGTGTCGGGCAACGTGCAGATGATGAACTCCACCAAGAAGTGGCAGTCCCCGCTGCACAAGGCGCCCATGCAGCGCAGCAAGCGCGGTACGCACATCACGAAGGTGCCGGAGCTCATCTATGACCGGACCGTCTGGAACAAGCTGTTCCGGCGCTCCTTCTGGGACTACCACTACATCGCATTCCCCGAGGGAGTCATGTATGAGGACTCCTGGGTCAACATGTTCGCGCATTTCCGTGCGAGCAAGGTGGACATCCTCACGGACATCGTCTACTTCTGGCGCCGGCGCGAAGGAGGTGCCGCTCCCTCCATCACCCAGCGGCACACCGAATTCAGCAACCTGCAGGACCGCGTGGCCGCCGTGCAGTCGGTCAGCCGATTCCTCGCCGGACACCGCGCCAGGTCCTACAGCGACCACAAGCGGAAGTACGATCTCGCCTGTCTGAAGTCCGACCTGATGCTGCATCTGAAAGTGCTGCCGGACGCCGACGAGGAATACCGGAACGCCTTCATGCACTGGGCGAACGAGTTCCTGGACGAGGCCGACGAGGACATCATCGACGAACTCCCCGCCGATGCCCGCGTCAAATGGCTGCTGGTGCGCGAGGGCCGGCTGAAGGAACTGCTCGACGTCGTCGAGTTCGAGCGCAAGGGCGGCCCCCTTCCCGTCCAGCGGCGCCTGCACCGGTACCTCAACTACCCCTACCTCGGGGACCGTTCGGTCGGCCTCGACAAGAGCGCCTACCGGCTCGACAAGGAACTGTCGCTGCACGGTTCGCTGACGAGCGCCCGCTGGGACGATTCCGGACACCTGAACCTCGAAGGGTCCGCGTACGTCCGCTTCATCAACGTGCACAAGCGGCACATGTCGATGAAGGCCATCGCGCTGCGCAACAAGAAGCAGAACCGGGTCGTCGTCGCAAAGGCGAAGACCACGTACTACCCGCAGGCCACGGAGCACTCCAACCAGAACCGCTACTGCTACGACTGGTCCGGGTTCCAGGTCAGCTTCGACACCTCCCGCCTCAAGCGCAAGGGCCAGTGGGTCGAGGGGACGTGGGACGTGGCCGCCGGCGTGCTGAGCCGGGGCCTGTTCCGCTACAAGGGGATCGCGCGCGGCGGCGCGGGCACCGCCGCCAACCCGCCCTACCAGTACGTCGAGAAGAACACCCGCGTCGTACCGCTCTTCCTCCAGGGCAAGCTCAAACTCCGCGTGGAGATCGTCCGTTGCCGGATCACCAGGCACCGGATCGTCGGCGACAACATCGAACTCGGCGGTGTCTACCTCGGGCCCAAGCTGCCCGAGTGGGGCAAGTTCCGGGTGACCAGCATGGGCGGCGCCGGCCGTCACGACTCCTGGGTCCACTTCAAGCCGGGCGGCGAGGGCTGGTACACCTTCGTGACCCGCATCCCCGTCAAGGCGCTCGTCCCCGGCCACCGCACCAACTCCGGCGACGGGGTCCCGCAGACCTGGAACACCGGCGCCAACGGCTGGAAGACCACCCTGCACGTGGAGGGCCGCAAGGCGGCCATCTACCCGGTCATGGCGGAGGAGACCGCCGACGGCCACTACCGCCTGCCGGCCGGACTGCAGACGCCGAACGCGGACCGCGAGGTCGTCGTGCACCGCAACGGTTCCGGCTACGTGGTGATGTTCGAGCGGGACACCCTGCCGCTCGCCAAGTCCGTCACCTGGCGCCAGGACGGCTCCGTGGAAGTCGTCGTCGGCTACGCGGCGGAGGACATGCTCAGCGCGTCCGAGTACGCCGCGGCCCACATCGTCGTCCGTTCCCGGGCCCACGGCGCCGAACGAGTCGTCCCCATCACCTGGTACGGCCAGGAGTTCCGCTTCGTCCTCACGCCCGCCGCCATGCGCACCCTGGCCGGCGACATCCCGCTGGCCTCCGGCCGCTGGGACTTCTTCCTGCGCCGCCAGGACCCCTCCGCGGTCACCCCGGAGAACCGGTCCGGCGACCTCATGGTCAAGATGGCGCAGGAACTGATCCCCACGTTCCCCAGCGAGATGACCGCCGACGAGCGGCGCTACGAGATGCAGGCCGAGGCCTACGACCGGCTCTCCCTCCTGGTCCACTCGGCGATGCCCGACGAGGCGCGCGGCCCGTACCGCCAGAAGCTGCTGCGCACCAAGTCCTACCCGGACGCCCGGCGCAAGCCGCTGAAGCAGGCCGTGCTGTTCGACGCCTTCAAGGGCACCCAGTACTCCGACAGCCCGCGCGCCCTGCACGAGGAGATGGTCCGCCGCGGCGTCGACCTCGAGCACCTGTGGGTGGTGCGCGACGACCAGGTCGCGGTTCCCCCGACCGCCCGCCCCGTCCGCATGTGGTCCCCCGACTGGTACGAGGCCATGGCCCGGGCCCGGTACATCGTCGCCAACAACCACCTGCCCGACTGGTTCGAGAAGCGCGAGGGGCAGGTCGTCGTACAGACCTGGCACGGCACGCCGCTCAAGAAGATCGGGCACGACATCGAGGCCGTGCACTTCGCGGACAAGCGGTACCTGGAGCGTGTGGAGAAGGAAGTGCAGAACTGGGACATGCTGGTGTCCCCGAACAGCTTCAGCACCCCGATCCTCAAGCGCGCCTTCCAGTTCCCCGGCGAGATGGTCGAGAGCGGCTACCCCCGCAACGACATCCTGCGCCGCGCCGACTCGGGACAGCGGGCCGCGGAAGTACGCCGCCGCATCGGCCTTCCGCCCGGCAAGCGGGTCGTCATGTACGCACCGACCTGGCGCGACGACCAGTTCTACGCGCCCGGCAAGTACAAGCTCGACTTCCGCATCGACCTGGAGGACGCCCGGGCGCAGCTGGGCCACGACCACGTTCTGCTGGTGCGCCGCCACCCCAACGTGGTGGACCCGGTGCCCGGCGCCGGCGACGGGTTCGTCTTCGACGTGTCCGACTACCCGGACATGGCGGACCTCTCCCTGATCACCGACGTGATGATCACGGACTACTCCTCCCTGATGTTCGACTTCGTCAACACCGGGCGGCCGATCCTCTTCTTCACGTACGACCTCGACCACTACCGGGACACGCTGCGCGGGTTCTACTTCGACTTCGAGCAGTCCGCTCCCGGTCCGCTGCTCTACAACTCCCCGGAACTGGTGGGGGCGATCCGCAACATCGACCGGATCCAGCAGGGCTACGCGGCCCGCTACCGCTGGTTCCAGCAGGAGTTCTGCGACCTCGACGACGGCTACGCGTCGGCCAGGCTGACCGACCGGATCCTGATCGCCGGAGGAGACCTCGACCCGGCCCGGGCGCAGGCCCCGGCGGTCGGTGCGCCCGTCGGCCGGATCCCCGCCCAGCCGGGCCCCTGGAACGCGGGCAGCCTCGGCCAGATGCCGCGGCAGCCGGTGAGAAGGATGGATTCCGAGCATGTCTAACGCAGCCCAGAACGCGCGTCGCATCGTCACGGGCGTGGACGCTTCCGGGCCGGTTCCCGTCGAGTACCGGTTCTCCCACGCCAGGAACGGGAACCGGCATCTGGTCGTCGTCTTCGCGAACTTCGCCGCGCCCGACGACTACGGGATGTCGGGGGGAGTCCTCGACAAGCTGCGGTCGAACATCCTGTGGATCCGCGACTCCTTCGACGGCGAGAACAGCTACTACCTGTGCAAGGGGATGGATTTCGGCATCGAGCAGTCGGTGGCCGGGCTCATCGCGCGGGTGGTGAACGCGCTGTCGCTGACGCCGGACGACTGCACCATGATCGGCAGTTCCAAGGGCGGCAGCGCGGCGCTCTACTTCGGGCTGAAGTACGGCTACCGGAACATCGTGGCCAGCGTGCCCCAGTTCCTGATCGGCACGTACGTCAGGGAGTCCATGCCGGGCGCCGCGCAGCTGATGACGGGGGAGGTCACCGAGGAGAAGGTGCGCTTCCTCGACTCCGTCCTCCCCGACCTGGTGCGCAGCCGGCCGAACCCCGCGGCCAACATCTACCTGATCTCCTCGCCCCAGGACGAGCAGTACACCCGCCAGGTGGAACCCTTCCTCGGCCTGTTCCAGGGGTACGAACGCTTCAACTTCATCTTCAACGACTCCGCCCTGGTCACCGGCTCGTCGAAGGTGGTGCCCCACAACGTCCCCGTCATCATGGGACTGCTGAACCTCCTCGTCGACGGGGTCAGCCCCGTGATCGGCGGCGTCCGCTACGGCTATGAGGAGCCGGACCGCGACACGTCCGGGATCGAGGCGTACCTCGCGGCGACCTCCCAGGTGCGGGGGGACGACTTCCCGGCGCCGGTGGTGCTGATGCCCGCGGCGGAGCAGCGGCTGCCCGCGCACGCGGTCCGCTTCGTGGGGTCCGCCCCGCGTGCGGTACGGATCAGCATCTGGGAGAACGGGAAGTTCCAGGGGTCCCCGGCGGTCGCCCCCGATGGCAGCTGGAGCTGGCTGCGGGACAAGCCGTGGGGCAAGGGGCGGCACGTGGTGCGGCTGTTCGGGGTGGACGCGAACAACTTCCACTCCGGGCGCAGCGAAGTGGTCTTCACGGTCGTGGACCCGGTGGAAACAGCGGACCCCGTCTCCGCGCCGGCCCGGCCCCTGGCGCTCACGGTGACTTCTCCGGGCGCCCAGCAGCAGGTGCCGGGCCCGGTCCCCCGGTTCGCGGGCTTCGCCCCGGGTGCGGTGCGTGTGGAATTCCAGGAGGCCGGGATGAGCCTGGGAGCCTGCCCCGTGCAGGCCGACGGCAACTGGACCTGGGAGTCGAACTGGGCCTGGAACGACGGGCCGCACTTCGTCGAGGCCGTCGCGGTGGGCGCCGGGGGCAACGCCTCCGCCTGGATCTCCGTCCCCTTCACGGTGGTCGGCTCCTACCCCGTCCCCGGCCCCGGCGGCTACTCCGGCGTGAGGCACTGACCCGCGGGAGCGGGGTTCGTGCCAGGCCGTCGAGAAGAATGGATTGCGAGCATGTCCAACACAGCGAAGAACGCGCGCCGGGTCATCACGGGGGTGGACGCCTCCGGCCCCGTTCCGGTCGAGTACCGGTTCTCCCACGCCAAGAACGGCAGCCGCCACCTCGTCGTGGTGTTCGCCAACCTCAACGCGCCCGGTGACTACGGGATGGGCGGCGGGATCCTCGACAACGTCCGGGCGAACATCCTGTGGATCCGCGACTCGTTCGACGGTGCCAACAGCTACTACCTGTGCAAGGGGATGGATTTCGGCATCGAGCAGTCGGTGGCCGGGCTCATCGCCCGCGTGGCGAACGCGCTGTCGCTGACACCGGACCAGTGCACGATGTTCGGCAGTTCCAAGGGGGGCAGCGCGGCGCTCCACTTCGGCCTGAAGTACGGCTACAAGAACATCATCGCCAGCGTGCCCCAGTTCCGGATCGGCACGTTCGCCGTCAGTGCCATGGCGGATGCCGCCCGGGCGATGATGGGGGAGGTGACGGAGGACAAGGTGCGCTTCCTCGACTCGGTCCTTCCCGAGGTGGTGCGCGGCAGTGCCAACCGCTCGGCCAACATCTACATGTTCTCTTCGCCCCAGGACCGGCAGTTCGCGATCCACATCGAGCCGTTCCTCGGACTGTTCCAGGGCTACGAGAACTTCAACTTCATCTTCAACGACTCGCCCCTGATCTCCGGCCACGACAAGGTGACCACGCGGAACATCCCTTCGATGGTAGGGCTGTTGAACCTGGTCACCCACGGGATCGTCCCCCGCATCGGCGCCGTCCGCAACGGCCGCGAGGAGCCGGAGCGCGACACGTCCGCGATCGACGGGTACCTCAAGGCGACCTCCCAGGTGCGGGGCGAGGACTTCCCGGCGCCGGTGGTGCTGATGCCCGCGGCGGAGGAGCGGCTGCCGGCGCGGGCGATCCGGTTCGCCGGGTCCGCTCCGGGTGCGGTGCGGGTCAGCATCTGGGAGAACGGGAAGTTCCAGGGCTCCCCGGCGGTCGCCCCCGACGGCAGCTGGAGCTGGGAGCGGGAGAAGCCCTGGGCCAAGGGGCGGCACGTGGTGCGGCTCTTCGGGGTGGACGCGAACAACTTCCACTCCGGGCGCAGCGAAGTGGTGTTCACCGCCACCGACGAGCCCTTCGCGCAGGCGCCGGTTCCCGCCCCGGGTGGGGTGGCCGCGCAGGCGCCGGCCCAGCCGCCCGTCCTGTCCGTGACGTCTCCGGTTCCCCAGCAGCAGGTGCAGGGCCCGGCGGTGCGTTTCACGGGCTTCGCCCCGGGCGCGGTGCGGGTGGACTTCCTGGAGGGCGGCACGGGCCTGGGCACGTGCGAGGTGGCGGCCGACGGCGCCTGGACCTGGGATCCGGGCTGGGCCTGGAACGAGGGCGACCACCTGATAGAGGCCGTGGCGGTGGACGCGGGGGGCAACGCCTGCGCATGGGCCGCCGTCCCCTTCGTCCTGATGAACGCCTACATCGTGCCGACCCAGGGCGGATACACCACTACGAGGTACTGATCTCCGGGGCTGCCGTGACCTCCGGGGCGGGGCGGCTCACCCGCATCACCAGCGCCCGGTGGTCGGAGGTCTTGGTCTCCACGACCTGGCATCCGGTGCGCTGCAGCGCCGTGAACAGGTAGTCGATCTTCGCCCCGTCCTCGTGGGTGCGGCGCCCCGCCCGGGAGTCGCCCTTCTGGTCGCATTCCCGGTACGTGGTGTAGGCCTCGGCCGGCCAGAGCCAGGCGGTGGCGCTCCCGCCGACCGGCGGCGTCGAGTTGAAATCACCGCCGAGGATCGTACGGCCGTCCTCGGCCGCGGCCCCGAACAGCGAGTGCAGCTGTTCGTCCCGGAAGTCCCACTCGGGGTGCGCCGTGTCGGCGCCGCGCAGCGCGACGTGCCCGTTGCACACCCGGACCCCCTGGGCCGGAGCCTGGGCGCAGAGGAACCGCCGGTGCACTCCGGCCGTCGGCTGCTGCGTCGGTACGGCCCGTATCTCGGTGAGCGGGGACGCCGCGAGCAGACCGGAGCCGGCCTGCCCCCTGCCCCGTCCCGTGCAGCTGACGGGAACGCTGCGGCCCGCCTCGTCCACGCTGACGTAGGGGTCGAACTCGCTGTGCCAGTCCTTGCCCAGACGCCGGGCGGCCGACCGCAGGTCCTCGGAGCACACTTCCTGGAGGAGCATGACGCGCACCCCGCGCCCCTCGGCCAGGGCGCGCAGCTGCTGGTACTTGTCGTCGGGGCTGCCCTTGTCCTCGCAGCCCCACTGCTCCACTCCGCACATGTTCCACGTGGCCACGGACAGCGTGTCCGGCTCGATCTCGGGAGTGAGTGCCGAGGGCACCGAGGCGGTGGGCGCGGACGTGCAGGCCGCGACGAGCAGCAGACCGAGGGCCGCCGCCACGCCGCCGAAGCGGCGCGATCGGTGGCGTACCCCGGTCTCCGTGTGTCTGTGCATCCCGCCATCATTGAGTATGGGCCGGTCAGGCGGTGCACCGGGGGGAGCGGAACGCCGCAGTCCGGGAGGCTCGGTTTCCACGAGGAAGCCACCCCCTAGAGTGGGGGCGTGGTGACGAACACAGGTGCGGGCGTGAGTGGTGACCGGGTGCTGTACGGGTGCATGGGGCTGGGCGGGAGCTGGGAGCCGGTTCCGTACGGGCCCGCTGACATCGACGCGGCCGAGGCGGCGATCGTGGCGGCCCTCGACAGCGGGATCACCGCCTTCGATCACGCCGACATCTATCGCGGCGGCAAGGCCGAGGCCGTCTTCGGCGAGGTGCTCGCCCGGACGCCGGGGCTGCGCGAGCGCATCACCCTCCAGACCAAGTGCGGGATCCGGCCGGCCGGCAAGGACGGCCCGGGCCTGTACGACCTGCGCGGGCCGAGCATCACGCGGCGCGTGGAGGACAGCCTGACCCGGCTGCGGACCGAGGTGATCGACGTGCTCCTGCTGCACCGCCCCGACCCCCTGGCGGACGCCGACGAGATCGCCTCGGCGCTGATGTCCCTGCACCGGCAGGGCCTCGTACGGAACTTCGGGGTCTCCAACATGGGGGCCGCGCAGATCGCCGCGCTCCAGGCCCGGCTCGACGTCCCGCTGGTGGCGAACCAGCTGGAGATGAGCCTGCACAGCCGGGACTGGGTGGAGGCCGGGGTCCTGCTCAACACGCCCGCATCCGCGGGCAATGGGTTCCCGCTGGGGACGCTGGAGCACTGCCGCGACCACGGCATCCGCCTCCAGGCCTGGGGGGCGCTGGCGCAGGGACGGTTCACCGGCCGCCAGGAGACGGCCGCCGAACGGGCCACCGCCGAGCTCCTGGCCGAGCTCGCCCGGCGCAAGGACACGACACCGGAGTCGGTGCTGCTGTGGTGGCTGGGCCGGCACCCGGCCGGGATCGCCCCGGTCATCGGCACCGCCCGCCCCGAGCGGATCCGCGCCTGCCGCGACGCGGCGCTCCGCGAGCCCGACCTCACGCACGAGGAGTGGTACGAGCTGTGGGTCACGGCCAGGGGAGTCCCGCTGCCTTAGGGCGCTGCCGGGTCGTGCCGGCAGAGCCGTGACGGCCTGCTGTGACGCGACGGCGGCTCGATCCGCGGCCGGGCACGGCCGGGAAACGATGTTGCCCGCGTCCGTGATGGTCACTAGGGTCGGTCGGGTGACTGCCGGGTCGGCCATGGGCCACGCACGAGTGAGGTTCCCGGCCTCGGCGTGAGCACGAGGCGGGCCAGAGGCCCGCCCCCCTTCTCCGAGTCCCAGCTCCGGGCGCCCGCATCCGGCGCCCCGTTCCAGCGGATCCCAAGACCGGAGACACACCACTGATGTCCTATGACCAGCAGTACCCGCATGAACCCGAACCGCCGACGACCGCCGTCCACCTGAACCACACTGCCGTCTACGCAAGCGACCGGCACCTGTCTGCCGAGTTCCTCGCCGCGGTCCTGGGCTTGCAGGTCGGCGCCCCGTTCGGGCCGTTCCTGCCCGTCGACCTCGGCAACGGGGTAACGCTCGACTACTACGAGAAGAGGGACGAGCCGATCCAGGCGCAGCACTACGCCTTCCTCGTCCCTGACGAGCAGTTCGACGCAGTCATCACCCGACTGGAGGCGCTCGGGATCACCTACTACGCCGACCCCGGCCACACCGACCCCGGCCGGATCAACCGTCTGTTCGGTGGTCGCGGCGCCTACTTCGACGACCCGGACGGTCACAACATGGAGGTCATGACCCGCCCTTACGTCCGCCCTTAGGGCCGAACACGGCAAGCGGTGGCGGTGGCGGGCAGCCGGGCGGATAGCCGGGGGGATAGCCGGGGGGCCGGCCGGGCAGGGCCGGGGGATAGCCCTACCAGGGCCGACCGGCTTCCCGGATGGGGGCGCGAGGCGGAACCAACGAGGCTTGCGCCATGACCACTTACTCGCGCAAGGCGCTGCTCCTCGCCCTCTCCGCCGCCACCGCGGCCACCGGTCTGTCCGTGTCCGGCGCGGCCCCCGCGGCCGCCCGCGCCGCGGCGGGCGTCCCGGCACTCACCTGGCACCCCTGTGCCAAGCCGGGCGGCCCCGCCGCGCAGGAGTGCGCCGAACTGCCCGTGCCGCTGGACTACTCCGACCCGGACGGCCCGCAGATCACCGTCGCCGTCTCCCGCATCCCCAGCGACCGCCCGCAGGCCCGGCGCGGCTCACTCGTCGTCATCCCCGGCGGCCCGGGCGGATCCGGTGTCCAGCGGCTCACGCAGAAGGGCGCCGCACTGCAGAGGGAACTGGCAGGGGCGTACGACCTCGTCGCCCTCGATCCGCGCGGAGTGGGGGGCAGCACCACGGCGAGCTGCGCACTCGATCCCGCCGACCGGTACCTGACCAGCCTGCGGTCCTGGCCGGGCCCGAACGGCGAGATCACCGAGAACGCCGCCCGCTCCCGCCGCACCGCCGAGGCGTGCGCCCGCAACGGCGGCCCCGTACTGCGCAGTTTCACCACCATCAACCAGGCCCGCGACATCGACCGCTTCCGGGAGGCGCTCGGCGAACGCACACTCTCCGCCTGGGGCGTCTCGTACGGCGCGTACGTGGGGGCCGTGTACGCGCAGAAGTACCCGCAGCGCACCGACCGCTGGGTCCTCGACAGCAGCGGCGACCCCGACCCGCAGCGGGTCGCCCGCGGCTGGCTGGCCAACATGGCGCAGGGCGCGGAGGACCGCTTCCCCGACTTCGCGGCCTGGGCGGCCCACCCCGACCGGGACGCGGACGGACTGCGACTGGCCGCGACCCCACAGGAGGTGGAGCCGCTCGTGCTCTCGCTCGCGGCCTCGCTGGACCGGACACCGCGCGAGTCCACGACCGCGGGGGTGCCCCTGACCGGCAACGGCCTGCGCCAGGCCCTGCAGAACGCGCTCTACAGCGACTCCGCCTTCGCCTCCTTCGCCCGGCTCGTCCGGGCGGTCCAGGACCCGGCGGCGATCCCCGCGCTCCCGCCGGAGCTCGCCCAGCCGCTCCGCGACCAGGACGCCGCGATCACGGTCGGCGTCATCTGCAACGACGTGGCGTGGCCCCGCACCCCCATGGCCGCGTACCGGCGCGCCGTCGAGGCGGACCGCGTCCGGCACCCGCTCACGGCCGGACTGCCGGTGAACGTGCTGCCCTGCTCCTTCTGGAAGAGCGGCCCGGCGGAGCCGCCGACCCGGATCACCGACGAGGGGCCGTCCAACATCCTCATGGTCCAGAGCCTCCGCGATCCGGCGACCCCGTACTCCGGGGGCCTGAAGATGCGCGAGGCCCTGGGCGGGCGGGCCCGCCTGGTCACGGTCGAGCAGGGCGGCCACGGCGTGTACCTCGGCAACGGCAACGCCTGCGGCGACCGTGCCGTCACCGCGTTCCTCACCAGCGGTGAGCGTCCGTCCGGCGACGCGTACTGCGCCGGCTGACCGGAGCCGCGGGTGGCCGGCCGCCGCCCACGCCGCCGCGCGGAGGCGGTTATTGATCACCTGGTACACCAGGTGTCGGGCCTTTGAATTGAAGGATGCGGAGCGGTTACGCCCCGCTGAACATCTGTTACTGTGCCCGCGCTTGGTGTTCATCCATCAATCCGTCTCCCCTCCGGCGCCGAGCGCCCGAGGGTGTTGCGAGGTGTCTCGTACGTGTACAGCACTCCGTTCTCCCCCGCCCAGGCCAGGTCGGCGCGCGCCCGGATGGGCCTGACCACGGCCCAGGTGGCCCACTCGATGGCCACCTGCGGGACCCCCGTCCACCCCGACCTGGTGGCGGCCTGGGAGCACGGCTCCCATGTCCCCTCCGACCGGCAGCTCTTCGCCCTCGCCGACGTGCTGTGGTGCGATGCCACGACGCTGATGGGCGTCGAGCCGCGGACCCTCGCCGAACACCGCCTGGCCGGCCGGCTCACGGTGGAGCGGCTGGCCTACCGCATAGGCATGGACCCCACGGAGTACCGCGCGGCCGAGGCGGCGCGGCGGTGGGACGGGGACGCCTGGCAGACCAGGGCGCTGGTGGAAGCCCTCGGGCTGTCGCTGCGCAAGCTCATCGGCATCATGGGCCGGGTGGACGAGCTGGCGGAGCACCTGCGGTCCGCCGTGGACGGGCGGTGGAAGGCGCACGTGGAACCGGTCGCGGAGATCGTGGTGGTGGACGCGACCAGCGTGGGCGATGCCCTGCAGACCATGCACGCGGAGTTCTCCGCGTTCTCCGAGCGGTACATGGGCCACCTGGTCGCCCGCAACGCGGACGCCAGGCTCAAGGAGGTCGCGGCGGAGCGCGCCGCGTACCTGCGCCGACTCGTGGACCACTTCTGGGAGTTGATCGGCGAGGAGGGCGACGCCGCGCCCTTCCCCGCGGGCGGGCGGTGACGCGGCGGTACCGGGCCGCGGGCCGGGAGGGCGCGGACGCCCCTCCCGGCCCGCCGCCGGTTCAGCGGACGGCCGTTCCCAGGTGCGGGCCGTTCGCGCCGCCCTCCGCGAAGCCCTCGCCGTAGTCGTCCCCGTGCTCCTCCCAGTCGATCTCCATCGTGGAGCGGCTGGTGAACACGTTGAAGAGCAGGTTCAGCGTGATCGCCGTCAGGGCGCCCAGCGTGATCCCGCTGTTGAGCACCGCCTTCACGTCGTCCGGCATCCGGTCGAAGAACGGCGCGACCGTGGTCGGCAGCAGGGCGGCGCCCAGACTGACCGCCAGGATCAGGGTGTTGCGCTCCTCGCGCAGATCGGCCTTCCCCAGGATCTGGATGCCCACCGCGGCGACGATGCCGAACATGGAGAGCGCGGCGCCGCCCAGCACCGGATGCGGAACCGAGGCGACCAGGCTGCCCGCCTTCGGCAGCAGTCCCAGTACGACCATGAACACACCGGCCGCGACGACCACGTACCGGCTCATCACCTTCGACATGCGCACCAGCCCGATGTTCTCGGCGAACGCCACGTACGGGAAGGAGTTGAGGACGCCGCCGAGTACGGTCGCCACGCCGTCGGCGCGCAGCGCCCGCGCCACGGTGTCCGCGTCGACCCGCTTGCCGGTGATCTCGCCGATGGCGTACACGTCCCCGGTGGTCTCCACCATCGTGATCAGGATGACGACGAGCATCGCCGCGATCGGCAGCAGCTCGAACCGGGGCGTGCCGAAGTGGAACGGCGTGGTGACCCCGAACCAGGCGCTCTCCCGCACCGCGTCGAAGTCGGCGTCCCCGAAGAGCCAGGCCGCCGCCGTACCGACGACGAGCCCGAGCAGGACGGCGAGACTGCTGAGGAACGGCTTGCCGATCCGGACCATCGCGAGGATGAACAGCAGGGTGCCCAGCGCGTAGGCGAGGTTCTTCGGGTCCCCGTAGGCGGGCGTTCCGATGAGGTGCGCGCCGCCGGCCGCGTCCTGGAGGGCCACCGGGATCAGGGTGATGCCGATGATGGTGAGGATTGTGCCGATGACGACCGGCGGGAAGTACTTCACCAGCTTGCTGAAGAGCGGTGCGAAGGCGAACGTGGCCATGCCCGCCGTGATCACCGCCCCGTAGACCACGAGCAGGCCGGCGGTGCCGCCGCCCGCTCCGGTTCCGATGGCGATCATGGGCGAGACCGCGGTGAAGGTGACGCCCTGGACCAGCGGCAGCCGCGCGCCGACCTTCCAGACCCCGAGGGCCTGGATGATCGAGGCGACGCCGCACGTCAGCAGGTCCGCGTTGATGAGGTGGACGAGCTCCTCGCGGGAAAGGCCCAGCGCGTTGCCCAGCAGGACCGGGACGATGACGGCCGCCGCGTAGAAGGCGAGGACGTGCTGGAAGCCGTAGAGGGCGAGCTTCGGTACCGGGAGCAGCTCGTCGACGGGATGGGCCCGGTGCCGGGAGGGCGGGCGCGGGGACTGCCGGGGGGATGGAGGGGAGGACTGTCGGGAGATTCGTGCCATCTCTGCCTTGCCTTCGCGAGGTAGGTGAATGAGAGGGCCGCCGCCATCGGGTCCTGGGTGGCAGGGCGAGGCAGGCCGGCTCGTACCGAGCCGACGCCGGGCGGTGTTGCCGACACCACGTCGCTCTAGCACTGCGTATGCGCCCTGGATTGGCAGGACGTCCTTCGATCGATGCGGCGAATCCGTCTGTGATCATTGGATCCGAAGGGGGACTCGATCGGGGGCGCTCACCATAGCCAAAGCCCGCGGTTCCTCGCGAGTAACCTCCCGGCACAGGCCGCGGCTCCCGCACCGCTGCGCCGGGGCACGTCCCCTACGGCGCCGAAGCCGCGGCCTCCGCCTCCGGCCGCGCCCCCGGCCCGGCCGCGCGGGACGCCCGGCGGCGCAGCGCGTCCTCGTCGGTGTCCGCGTCGTAGACAATCAGCTTCGGCAGCAGCGCCGCGAGCACCGCCACCGACGCCACGCAGGCCAGACCGCCGCTCCAGAACGCCGTCCGGGTCCCGGTCCAGCCGGCCATCGTGCCCGCCCGTACCTGGCCGAGCTGCGGCCCGACGCTGTACGAGAGGACCTCGATCCCGGCGAGCCGCCCCCGCAGCCCCTCGGGGATCGTCTGGTTCCAGATCGTGGCCCGCCCCAGCCCGCTGAGCATGTCGCCGGCGCCCGCCACCGCGAGGCACAGCAGCACCAGCCAGATGTCCGGGAACCAGCCCGCGGCCGCGATCGCCAGCCCCCACACCGCCGCTCCGCACACCACCAGCAGCCCGTGCCGCCGTACCCGCGAGGTCCAGCCGCTGGTCATGCCCAGGACCAGGGAGCCCACCGCGCCCGCCGCGTACATCAGGCCCAGCGCCCACTCCGCGTCGAGCTCGTCCGCGAGGAACGGGTAGATCGCGTTCGGGAACGCGAAGAACATCGCCGCGAGGTCGACGGCGTACGTGCCGAGCAGCACCGGCCGGCTCCACGCGTAGCGCGCGCCCTCGGCGATCCCGCGCAGCGAGGGGCGTTCGGCGTCCCCCGCGGCCGGAGCCGGCGCGAGCCGCAGGCACAGCAGCACGGAGACCAGGAACCCGGCGACGGTCACCGTGTAGGCCGAGGCGTACCCGGCGTACGCGACGACCAGGCCGGCCAGCGCCGGACCGGCGATCGCGCCGAACTGGTAGCGCAGCCCGTTGAGCGCGGCGGCGGCCGTCAGCTGGTCGTGCGGCACGATCCGGGCCATCAGCGAGTCCAGGGCCGGCCGCTGAAGCCCGGTCAGGGCCGAGACGCCGGCCGCCACCACGTACAGCGGCCACAGCAGCGGGCTCGGCAGCAGCGCGTTCACCAGCAGCACCAGCGCGAGCAGCCCCAGCCCCGCCTCGGTCAGCAGGATCAGCCTGCGCCGGTCGACGGCGTCGGCGAGCGCGCCCCCGTACAGCCCGCAGACCACCAGCGGTACCAGCTCCACCGCACCCATCGCACCGACGGCCAGCGGCGAGTCGGTCAGGTGCTTGATCTGGAGCGGCAGCGCGATCATCGCCATGAACGAGCCGAAGAACGTGACCGTGCCCTGGTAGAACAGCAGCCGGAAATCACGGCTGGAACGCCACGGGGAGAAGTCGGGCAGCACGGCGGCCCAGCGGGAGGTACTCACGAGGGGCCATGGTCGGCGCTCGGCTGCGGCCGGGCAACGGATTATCCGCCCCGGACGGCCGAATCCGGGCCCGCGCGCGTGCCATCGGGGCTCCGCGGTGGCACCCATGGGTCATGCCGCCGGTGTCAGCGTTCCTTCGTACGGCCGCCTCGTACGCCTGGCGCCTACTGGTCGTCGGCGCCGCCGTCTACGCGGTCTTCGCCGTCCTGGGCCGTTTCCACGAGATCGGCGTGGCGCTCTTCCTCGGCCTCGTCGTCACGGCCCTGCTCTCCGGCCCCACCCGGCGACTGGCCCGCCTCGTGCCCCGTTCCCTCGCGGTCGCCGTCTGCCTGCTCGGCAGCGCGGCGCTGCTGCTGGGCGTGCTGGCGCTGGTGGCCGAGGCCGTCGCGGGGGAGAGCACCACACTCGTACGGGAGTTCCGCGCGGGCCTGGACAGCATCGAACGGTGGCTGGAGCAGCCGCCCTTCCGTCTCAACCCGGGGGCGCTGTCGGACGTGCAGGTCCGTGTCGGGCAGTACCTGACCAGCCACCGCTCGACCCTGCTCAGCAAGGCGCTCAGCGGAGCCGGCCACCTGGTGCACGTGCTGACCGTCCTCGCCCTCGCCGTCTTCTCCTCCGTCCTCTTCCTGCACGGCGGCGACCGCCAGTGGTCCTGGTTCTGCGCGCAGCTGCCCGAGACGGCCCGCGCACGGGTGGCGGTCGCCGGGCGCGCGGCCTGGCGCACGTTCACCGGCTACACCCACGGGATCGTGCTGGTCGCGGCGACGAACGCCGTCCTCGTCGGGGTGGCCCTGTACTTCCTCGGCGTGCCGCTGGCCGTACCGCTGGCGCTGCTCGAGTTCCTCGCCGCGTTCGTCCCCCTCATCGGCTCCCCGGTCGCGCTCGCGATCGCCGCGGTCGTCGCCCTGGCCGCGAAGGGACCGCTGGTCGCGGCCGTGGTGGTCGCGCTGATCGTGGTCATCGGCCAGATCGAGGGGCACCTGCTGCACCCGCTGGTGATGAGCTGGGCGGTGCGGCTGCACCCGCTGGTGGTGGCGGTCTCGGTGGTCGCGGGCGCCATCGCCGCCGGAGTGGTGGGCGCGGTCGTCGCGGTCCCGCTGGTCTCGGTGACCTGGTCGGTGCACACCGCCCTGCGCGAGTCCCGGCTCGAGCTCCCGTCCTGACGGGAGCCGCGCGTCGGGCACAATCTCCGGATGAGCGATGAAGACCCGTACCTCTGGCTGGAAGACGTCACCGGCGAGGCCGCCCTCGGCTGGGTCCGCGAACGCAACGACGAAACGGTGGCCGCACTGACCGGGAGCCCCGGGTTCAAGGTGCTCGAGAGCGCGATCCGCGAGGTACTCGACGACGACGGCCGGATCCCCTACGTCGTCCGCCGCGGCAGCCACCTCTACAACTTCTGGCAGGACGCCGACCACGTACGCGGGCTGTGGCGGCGCACCACGCTGGAGGAGTACGTCAAGGACCGGCCCGTCTGGGAGCCGGTCCTGGACCTGGACGCCCTGGCCGAGGCCGAGGGGGAGAAATGGGCCTGGGCGGGCAGCAGGGTGCTGGGACCCGAGTACCGCCACGCCCTGGTCCTGCTGTCGCGGGACGGCGCGGACGCCTGCGTGGTGCGCGAGTTCGACCTGGAGACCCTGGAGTTCACCGCGGGCGGGTTCGAGGTCGCGGAGGCCAGGACCACCATCGGGTGGATCGACCGCGACCGGGTGTGGATCGGCACGGACTTCGGTCCCGGCTCGATGTCCGGGTCCGGCTACCCGCTCCAGGTCCGCCGCTGGCGGCGCGGCACACCCCTGGCGGAGGCCGAACTCGTCTACGAGGGCCGGCCCTCCGACATCTCGGCGTCCGGCTGGCACGACGACACCCCGGGCTTCGAACGGGACTTCCTGCACCGGCAGATCGACTTCTGGCACCAGGAGATGTTCCTGCGCCCGGAGGACGGATCGGCCGCGGAGCCGGAGAAGATCGACGTACCGGACGACGCGGGCGCCTCCGTCCACCGCGAATGGCTGATCGTCGCCCCGAAATCTCCGTGGCTCGGCCACGAGGCGGGCACGCTGCTCGCCTTCGACTTCGACGCCTTCCGGGCGGGCGAGCGGGAGGCGGCGGTGCTGTTCACCCCGGACGCGCAGACCGCGCTCGCCGGGTGGAGCTGGACCCGCAACCACCTCATCCTCACCACCCGCGCCGACGTCTCCTCCCGGATGGAGCTCCTGACTCCGGGACCCGGCCCCGACGGCTGGCAGCGCGCCCCGCTGGCCGGGGTACCGCCGCTGTCCACGGCCTCCGTCACCTGCACCGACCCGGACGTCGGCGACGAGTACTTCCTGAACGTCTCCGGCTACCTCCAGCCCTCCACCCTCTACCGGGGCACGGCGGGCGAGGGCGAGGGCGCGAGCGTGAAGCGGGGACCGGCGCTGTTCGACACCGCCGGTCTCGCCGTGCGCCAGTACTTCGCGGTCTCCGCGGACGGCACGCGCGTCCCCTACTTCGTCGTCGGCCCCGAGGACCGGCCCGGCCCCGGCCCCACCCTGATGTACGGGTACGGCGGCTTCGAGATCTCCATGGTCCCGCAGTACAGCGCGGTCACCGGCCGGGCCTGGCTGGCGCGCGGCGGCACGTACGTGGTCGCGGGGATCCGCGGCGGGCACGAGTACGGGCCCGGCTGGCACCGGGCGGCCCTCGGGGCGAACCGGGTCAGGGCGTTCGAGGACTTCGCCGCCGTCGCCCGGGACCTCACCGCCCGCGCCATCACCACCCCCGCCCAGCTGGGGATCGAGGGAGGCAGCAACGGCGGCCTCCTGATGGGCGCGATGCTCACCCGCGAACCGGAACTCTTCGGTGCCGTCGTCGCGCACGTGCCGCTGATGGACATGCTCCGCTTCCACCGGCTGCTCGCGGGCGCCAGCTGGACCGCCGAGTACGGGGACCCCGAGAACCCCGCCGACCGGCCCCACCTGGAGGAGATCTCCCCCTACCACCGGATCCGCACCGGGGGCCCCGCGTACCCGCCCCTGCTGCTGCTCACCTCGACCCGTGACGACCGGGTGCACCCCGGGCACGCCCGCAAGATGGCCGCCCGGCTGCGCGAGTTCGGGCACCCCGTCCTGTTCCACGAGCACCTGGGCGGCGGCCACTCCGGGGCCACCGACCACGAGCAGACGGCGTTCAACGAGGCGCTCGTGCACACCTTTCTGTGGGAGCGGCTGACCCCGGGGGCCTGACCGATCCGCCGCCGGCGCCGGGCGGCCCTCGTCACCATCGCAGCGACGCCGCCACCGGCAGGTGATCGCTGGCGGTGGCCGGAAGGGTCCGGGCAGAGACCACGGTGAGCTCGCGGACCAGGATCTGGTCGATGCGGGCGACGGGAAACCGCGCGGGCCAGCTGAAACCGAAGCCCGCGCCCGCCGCTTCCTGGGCCGAGCGGAAGCGGCCCGTCACCGGCGCCAGCGCCCGGTCGTCGGTGGTGCCGTTGAAATCGCCGAGCAGGAGCGTCCGTCCGGCCGGGGCGGAGTCCAGCTCCGCGGCCAGCCGGCCCGCGGCCTCGTTGCGGCGGTCGGTGGTGAAACCCGAACCGAGGCGGACGCGGACGGACGGCAGGTGGGCGACGTAGACGGTGAGCGGGCCCTCGGGAGTGTCGGCGACGGTCCGCAGGGCACTGCGCCACGGCACGAGCGGGACCGCGGCCGTATCGCGCAGGGGGTAGGTGCTCCACAGGCCGACGGTGCCCTCCACCGCGTGGTACGGGTGGGTCCCGGCCAGCGTCTGCTCGTACTGGCGCAGGGCGGGCCAGGTCAGTTCCTCCAGGGCGATCAGCTGCGCGCCCGAGGCGGCGAGCGCGCGGGCGGTGGCCGCCGGATCGGGGTTCACGTCGTCCACGTTGTGGGTCAGGACGGTGAGGTCTGCCGGGCCGCCGGGACCCCGGTCGAGGAACGTGCCGCCGTGGAGGGCGGCCCAGGTGACCGCGGGCAGGAGAACGGCGACCAGAGCCAGGCGGGAGCGGCGCAGCAGCGCGGCGGCGAACAGCGCCGCGACCGGCGCGGCGGTCCAGGGCAGGAAGGTCTCGACGAGGCTGCCGAGGTGGGGGCCGCGGTCCGGGATCCAGCCGTGCAGCGGCATCAGCAGCGTGAGGAACACGGCGAGGGCGGCGATCACCCGGCCGCGGCGGGTGCGCAGGACGCGGCGCACGCGGGGGAGTCCGGGGAGCCGGGTGAGCCGGGGGAGCCGGGGGAGGATCCGGCGGCGGCGCGGGGCCGTCGGCGTGTCTGCGTGCGCGTTCATGATCTCGGAGACGCCCGAAAGGGGGTTCGAGGTTCTGTCCGTATCCCGACACCTTTCGGGCCCCGTACTCGCCGCCGCCGGAGGCTCCGGGGCCTACCCGGGTGTCCGCTCGGAGCCCTGGCCCGCGGCGCGCATCCGCCGCACGCGCCGGCGGCGCAGCAGCAGGCCGCCCGCCGCGCCGGCCAGGGCCGCCGCGGCCACACCCGCCGTGGTCCACCAGACGGCGTCGTCCGCGGTCCCGTCGGGCGGGGTGGCGGGAGCGGAGGGAGTGCCGGCGGGGTCGGGGGCGGACACCGGCACGGATGCCGATACGGATGCGGATGCCGACGGCGAGGCGGATACGGGGGAGACGGGGGGTACGGGAGTCGTCGGGGCCGGAGCCCCCGTGGCGGGTGCGGGGTCCACCACGGGTACGGACAGCTCGAGTTCGCCGTGCCCGAGATCCGGGAACCCGACGTCGATGGTGACCTTCCAGTTGCCGGGCGGCAGTATCTCGGCGGTGGTCCAGCCCGCCGGGGCGGCGGCGACATCGCGGATGAGACGCCAGGGCCCCAGTGAGCGGGAGCCGTCGGGGCTGACGGCGTTCACCGTGGCGGCGACGGCCTCCTCGACGGGGTCCCCGTCGTTCTCCCAGGTGACGTCGGCGGTGACGTGGCCGTCCCGCTGCCCGGTCACGGTCACCTTCACGGTGTCGCCGTGGGCGTGGGCAGCGGTGGGGGTCAGGAACAGGAGGCCGACTGCGGCCAGCAGGGCCGGGAAAGCGGTTCGTATGCGCATCGTGGCGGTGCTCCGGGTGGCTGGGGTGAGGGGACCGGCGGACGGCCGCGCGGTGCGGCCGTCCGCCGGGGAAGGACCGGCCCGGGTGATCGGTGACCACCCGTCAGTCGGTCAGGGGGCGGTGGACCCGGCAGGTCAGCCGGCCTTCTGCACGGTCCACGCCTGCGTGGCGCGGCCGTCCGCCCGCTGGAGGTCGAGCAGCCAGTTCCCGTAGTAGGGGCGGTTGCTCACGGTCAGCGCGAAGCCGCCGCTCGGGTCCGTGACCGTCACCGCGCCACCGCGGGAGGTCAGCTTCCAGGCCTGCGCACCGTTCGCGCCGCAGGGCTGCTGGGCGACCCACATGCCCGCGGCGGGAGTACCGCCCGGCTGCAGGCACTTGCCGGAGACCGCGGACCGGATGCGGACCTGCCCGCTGCCCGCGTCGTCGAAGTACCACTGCTGCTGGGCGTATCCGTTGGCCCGCGCACCGACGAGTACGGTGCCGTCCGCGCTGCGTCCGCCCCACACCTCGGCGTTCATGCCGGTGCTGCCGTTGCCGAGCAGGTACTTGGTGCCCGGGGTGGTCGCGCCGCCGCCGGTGCCCGTCGTACGGAACGAGGCGGCCTTGCCCGGTCCGCTGTCCCGGCCGGAGCCGTCGCGGACCGAGACGGTGACGGTGTACGCGGTGTTGGGCTGGAGGTTGTAGATGCGCAGCGCCTGGGACTGCACCCAGGTCAGGTGCTTGCCGTTCAGCAGGACCTGGTACCAGGCGGCGCCCTCGACCTTGGGCCAGCTCACCACGACGGAGTCGGACTGGATCTGGCCGGCCGTCGCGGCCGGGCCGCCCGTGGGCTTCTTGGTCGGCGTCGGAGTGGGCTTCTTGGTGGGGGTCGGGTTCGGGTTCGGACCGGGGTCGGTGCCGCCCTTGGTGCGCATCAGGAACTGGTTGTCGGCGATGTTCCAGTGCGTGGCGAGGTAGCTGCCCGCCTTGGGACTCGTGTGGAAGTAGTCGTCGTGGTTGCAGTCCAGGATGTTCTCGGACGCCTGGTTGGTGCAGATGTTGCGCATCTGCGGGTAGTACGGGGTGTCCGAGTAGCACATGACGTCGTACTCGTCGGTGCAGTGCGCGCCGCGGCTGGTGTTGGGCGCGCTGTTGTTGACCGCCCCCAGGTTGTGGCCGAGTTCGTGGGCGGCGGTGTGTCCGCCCCAGCAGCCGGAGTCGGTACGCCCGTACGAGGGGCCGAAGTTGCTCTGGTTGGCCTGGCCGGGCCGCTCATCGCCGTTGAAGGTGCCGATGCCGCAGTAGACCTGGCTGTCGGCGAAGATCATGTACTTGCGGTCGCGGCGGTCGAGCCCCTTGGCGGCGAGCGCGGCGTTGGTCGCGCTGAACTCCGCGAGCGCCGAGGCCGGGAGCTCGATGTTGAGCACGGTGGGGGTACAGTCGGCGGCCGTCACGTAGCGGATGTGCCGGACCCCGCCGGTCTCCTGGGCGCTCGCCGCGTAGATCAGGTCGGCGTCGGCCGCCCACTTGCGGAACGAGGCGACGTACTCGGAGTAGCGGTCGCGGCCGGGGGCGTGGACGTAGACCACCTGGACGCGGTTGCCGGTGCTGCCGTCGCCGTCGCACTGGACGGTCTGGCCCGCGGGGCCCGCGGCGACTGTCTGGCCGCCGGTGGACGAGGCCTCGGGAGCGGGCGTCTTCGCGGAGGCCGCGGCGGCGTCGGCGGCGGGCGCGTCCTGAGGACGCCCGCCGCCTTCCGTGGTCGCCGGGTCGTCGCTCGCAGGCCGGGCCGGATCGGCCGCGGGGGCCGAGGCCTTGACGACCGGGGCGACCTCCTTCGTGATGTCGACGCCCTTGGGCGGGGCATCGGGGCCGTGGGTGCAGTGGCCGACGTCCGTGCGGTAGACGCCGACGCACTTGTCGCCCTTCGGTGCGATCTGGAGGCCGTCGTAGACCATGCCCCGCGCGCTCTCGTTGGCGGGCGCGCTCGCGATGGGCTCCGGCTCCTGGTCGCGTGCGGGCGCGGCGGCCGGGGCCGCGGCTTCCGCGGCGGCCTCGGCGGGGGCCGCGGCCTGGGCCCCGTCGCCGATTCCGGAGTAGGCGATGCCGGTGGCGATCACCGCCGCCGTGGCCGCGGCGGCGGTGAGGAGTATCAACCGCCGGGGTTTGCGGCGGTGTTCGCGCCGTCTGCGTCGTCCTGTCATGGGCACCTCAAATCGAGTTCGGAACACTGGGTGCGCGGAAGCCTGCCAGACGAATGCGCCGGAGAATTCGGACAAAGGGGAGGGCGTCTCGAGAAATCGTTCCGTTACCTGTTGATCTGATTTGACGAACCATCAACTCGTAGTGCTAAAAGGGGAGTTACGCGCGTCGCGTGTGATTGGTCCAGGCCAATAAAGGGGAGTCGTTATCAAATCGAGATATGAACCCGTGACTTATTGACGGGAATTCAGTCAGGTATTCATCCAATAACTACCTGTCGAATTGCCTCCGTTACGACCCGTGAGGAACCGTCCGCATCCCCCTGCTAGCCACCGACAACGGGACAATCGGCCACGGGTCCGCCCCAGGGGGCGGATAGGGGGGCGCCGGCGGACGGGCAGTCCACCGGCCCTCGCGGCCGTCCGGCGGTTCAGGCGTCGATGACGCTCAGATCGAGCCGTGCGAGGCGCTCGGGATCCGTCAGGATGTCGAGGGCGGTGATCCTGCCGTCCCGCACGGTGAACGCCATGACCGAGAGCGGCCGCCCCTGCGACAGCGAGACCACGCCCGGAAGGCCGTTGACCAGCACCGGGTACGCGGCTTCGGCGAAGCGGGCGAAGGCGATCGCCTGGGAGGCGACCTCGGCCGCGCCGCGCCGGAGCATGCTGGGCAGCAGCGTCCCGCCGTCGGAACGCGCCACGATGCCAGGGTCGAGTACGGCGACGAGCGCCTCGAAGTCCCCGCCGCGGGCGGCGGCCAGGAAGGCGTCGACGACCGTGCGCAGGCGGGCCCGGTCGGTGTCGGGAGCGGGCTCCGCGCCGTGGACGCGGCGACGGGCGCGGCTGGCGAGCTGCCGGGTGGTGGCGGCGCTGCGCCCGAGCACCGGGGCGATCTCGTCGAAGGGCACGGCGAACAGGTCGTGCAGCACGAACGCGAGCCGCTCGGCGGGGGAGAGGGTGTCCAGGACGACCATCAGGGCGATGCCGACCGAGTCCGCCAGGAGCATCTCGTGCTCGGGGTCGAGGCCGTCCGCCCTGCTGAGGACCGGGTCGGGGATGCGCACCTGCCCGTCCTGGTCGTGTAGGGGGTCCTCGCGCCGCGTGGTCCGCGAGCGCAGCATGTCCAGGCACACCCGGCCGGTCACCGTGGTCAGCCAGCCGCCCAGGTTCTCCACGGCGTCGGCGTCGGAGCGGCTCAGCTTGAGCCAGGTCTCCTGTACGGCGTCCTCGGCCTCGCTCAGCGAGCCCAGCATGCGGTAGGCGACGGCCCGCAGATGGGCGCGGTGCCCCTCGAAGCGCTGTGCCAGAAGGTCGTGGTCGCTCACCTGTCGCATCCCCCGTGTTCCGTGCCGTCGTACTGACCGGTTATTCAACGGACGATAACCGATGGGCCGTTGCCGCGACGGAACCGTGATCGTTTGAGTGGCTGAGAGTGGCCGGGGCGGTCATGGTTCGACACGTGAGGCGAGTGGTCGGCATGCGGATTGCGCGCAGGACGGTTCTGCAGGCGGCTTCGGCCGGCGCCCTGGCGGCGCTGTCCGGCCTCCCCCCGACGGCCGCGGCGGCGCACCCCCGGCCCGAGCCGCCGCCCGGGGACCTGGTCCGGCTGCGCTTCACCCGCGCCACCAACGGAGCCGCGACCGCCACCGCCACCGGGGACCGGGTCATCGCGGAGGTACAGAACGTTCTCTGGTCCCTCCCCGCGGACGGATCGCCCGCGACCCCGCTCACCCCGCCCGATCTGGAGCCGGGCCGCCCCGTCTTCTCCCCGGACGGCCGCCGGGTGGCGATGAGCGCCTACCGCGGCGGCGCCTTCCACATCTGGCTGATGCAAGCCGACGGGTCGGGCCTGCGCCGGCTCACCGACGGCCCCTTCGACCACCGCGCGCCCGCCTGGTCGCCCGACGGCCGCACCCTCGCCTTCTGTTCCGAACGCGGCGGCGACCCGGTGGCGGGCAGTCCGTACCGGATCTGGACCGTCGCGGTCGCCGACGGCCGCCTGCGCCGCCTGACGGGCCTGCCGGGGCAGCCCGGCCCCCACCAGGACGGGCATGGCGCGCAGGGCGGGCAGGGCGGGCAGGGCGGCGCCGGAGGGGAGGGCCAGGACACCGCCGTGTGGGAGGACTTCGATCCCGTCTGGTCGCCGGACGGCACCCGCGTGCTCTTCCTCCGCGGCACGCTCGCCGGCGAGACCCTGACCGCCCGGACCCTCGCCTCCGTCCCCGCCGACGGCCAAGGCCCCGTACGGACCGAACACACCGTCACCGAGGGCAGTCTGCGCACACCGGCGCTCTCCCCGGCCGGGCGCACCGCGTGGCTGTCCGCCGCCCCCGGCCCCCGCAAGGCCGAGAGCTTCAGCCTGTACGTGGACGGCCGCCGGGTCGCCCTCGACGGGGACCTCGCGCCCGCGCCCCCGCGCTGGATCGGCGAGGACCGCCTGCTGCTCACCCTCGACGGCCGGTTCCGGGTGATCGAACCCGACGGGGACACCACGGGCCGGACGATCCGGACGATCCCCCTCGACGCCACCCTCGAAGTTCCCCGCCCCCGGCGCCGGTTCAAGGAGTACGTCCTCGAGGCCGAGCGGACCCGCCCGGTGCGCGGCATCCACCTGCCGCGCCTGTCGCCCGACGGCCGCAGCGTGGCCTTCGCCGCGCTCAACGCCCTGTGGGTGGCGCCCGTCACCGGGGGCGCACCGCGCAAGATCCTCCAGGCCCCGGCCACCGCGTACGTCCAGGGACCCGTCTGGACCCCGGACGGCCGGGCCCTGGTCTACACCGACGACCGCGACGGGCTGAACACCGTACGCCGCAAGGAACTCACCGGTGGCCGCGACAGCGTGCTCGCCGCGGGCGGACGCGTCTACGGTGCCCTCTCGCCGGACGGCTCGCGGCTCGCGGCCCTGGACCTCGCCGGGCGGCTCCTCGTCCGCGACCTCGCGACCGGCACCGACACCCCGCTGGTCGCCGCCCTCGGCGGCGGGGGCCTGCCCGGCCCGCCCAGCTGGTCTCCCGACGGACGGTACGTCGCCCTCTGCGACCGCAACCGCCTCAGCCGCCGCTTCCGCGAGGGCTATAACCTCATCCGGATCGTCGACACCACCACGGGCTCGGCCCGCCTGCACGCGCTCGCCCCGCACACCTCGCTCTCGGACCGGTACGCCTCCGGCCCCGCCTGGTCACCCGACGGCCGGTTCCTGGCCTGCGTCGGCGAGTCGGCCCTGTGGCTGCTGCCCGTCGCCCCCGACGGCACGCCCACCGGCCCGGCCCGCCTCCTCACCGACGAGCCCGCCGACCACCCGTCGTGGTCCGCCGACTCCCGCACCCTCCTCTACCAGTCCGGCGCCCGGCTGCGCCTGCTCACCCTCGACGGCGCGGGGGCGCCCGCCGCGGCCCCCCGGACCGTGCCGCTCGCCCTGACCTACCGCCGCCCCGCCCCCGTCGACACCGTCGTGCACGCCGGACTGCTGTGGGACGCCACCGGCGCACCGCCCCGCGCCGACGTCGACGTCCTCATCAGCGGCGGCCGGATCACCGCCGTCGAACCCCACCGGCCGGGCCGCCGCGCGGCGCGCATGGTCGACCACTCCGCCGGCACGGTCCTGCCCGGCCTGTGGGACTCCCACGTCCACCCGTACCCGTACACCTACGGCGCCCGGCAGGGTGCGCTGCACCTCGCGTACGGGGTGACCACCGCCGTCTCCCTCGGCGGCTCCGCCTACGAACAGGCCCGGCTGCGCGAGGACATCCGGGCCCGCCGGCTCACCGCACCGCGGCTGCTGGCCGGCGGTGAGCTCCTCGACGGATCCCGGGTCGCCTACAGCATGGGCCGGGCCCACCGCACCCGCGAGGGCTTCGCCCGCTCGCTGGCCCGGGCCGAGGCGCTGGACTGGGACGTCGTCAAGACCTACGTCCGCGCCCCGTACGCGCTCATGGAGGAAGCCGCCCGGTTCGCCCACGAGCGGCTCGGCGTACTGGCCGGTTCCCACCTGTGCGCGCCCGGCGTCCAGGCGGGCCAGGACCTGACCACGCACCTGGTGGCGACCGAGCGTGCGGAGTACGGCCACGGCGCCACCCCGGCGGGCCACACCTACCAGGACACGCTGGAGGTCTACACCCGCGGCGGCTTCGACCTCGTCGCCACCCCGTTCACGGCCCTGCCGCTGATCGGCGCCGATCCGGAGCTCGCCGCGGACTCCCGGGTCACGGCCCTGATGCCGCCCTGGGACGTGGAGGCCGTCCGGGCCGCCGCGGCCCGGCCGCCGACCGCGGAGCAGAGCGAGGTCCTCGAACGGGAAGTCGCCACCTACCGGCGGCTCCTGGCGGGCGGCGGCCGCCTGGCGCTCGGCACCGACGCCCCGCTCACCCCGGTCGGCCTCCACCTCCACCTGGCCCTGCGCGCCCTGCACCGGTACGGCCTGTCCCCGGCGGAGACACTCACCACCGTCACCCGTACGCCCGCCCGTGTCTTCGGCGTTGCCGACCGGCTCGGCACGGTCGAGCCCGGCAGGATCGCCGACCTCACCCTCGTGGACGGCGCCCCCTTCACCGACTTCGCCGACCTGATCCGCGTACGGGCGACGGTACGCGGCGGAACCGTCGCCGAACGCACCGCTCAGGAACGTGCCTTCACCCGCCCGGCCGCATCGGACTCGGCCGACGAGGACTGGCGCGCCGTCCTGCACCAGCTGCTCCGGGACGGCTGCTGTACGGGTGACCGATAGTGCTGTGACCGCGGGCGCCATGACCGGCACGATTCACCGGCCGCAGCGCTAGCGCAGGGGCAGCAGGTCCGGGCGTTTCGCGGTGCGGCCGTCGCCGGAGGAGCGGCCGCTGAGGCGGCGGCCGATCCAGGGGCCGAGGAAACCGGCCGCCCAGCGCAGTTCGGCTCCGGCGGCCTGCAGGCGGCCGGGCGCCGGCCGCGGTGGCAGGGGGTGGGTCCAGGAGTCGTCGCTGCCGAGAAGGCGGACGGCCTCGGCGAGGGCGGCGGCGATCCGGGCGTGGCCCAGGGGACTGACGTGGAGGCGGTCCGTGCTCCACAGCCGCGGGTCGGTGGCGACGGGCTGCGCGGCGATCTCGGCGACGGTGACCCCGTGCCGCGCGGCCGCGGCGCGGATGCGGTCGTTGAGGCCGGTGACGCGGGAGCCGAGCGGTCGCGCCAGCGGCGCGATCTGCCCCAGGTCGGGGACGGTCACGGTCAGCACGTGGGCGCCGGCCGCCGTGAACGCGGCGAACATGTCCTCAAGGTGGCCGGCCACCCGCGCCGCGTCGAACCGGGGCCGGAGCAGGTCGTTGACCCCGGCGACGACGGTGACCAGGTCGGGGCGCAGGGCCAGGGCGGGGGCCAGCTGTTCGGCGTGGACCTGGCCGGCCAGCCGGCCGCGTACGGCCAGATTGGCGTACCGCAGCCCGGGGTGGGCCGCCGCGAGGTGTTCGGCGAACCGGTCGGCGAAGCCCCGCAGACCGATGGTGTCGTCGCCGTCGCCCACTCCTTCGCTCTGGCTGTCGCCCAGGGCGACGTAGCGCAGGTACGCACCGTTCGTCATGAGTGGTCGGTCCTTTCGCCGGTCAGTCGTTCCTTCAGGACGGCCGCGGTCCGCAGGCACCAGTCGCGGTGGCCCTGTTCGAAGGCCACGCCGCGCAGGCAGGTCAGGTACCCGCCGATCCGTTCGCCGTTCCGGAGGAACTCCTCCTCGCCGGCATCGCCGCGCATCCGCCGCAGCAGGGTGTCGAGCAGCTCGATCTTGGCCTCGGCGGCGGCCGCCCGCGCCTCCAGCTGCTCGATCACGGGCACCGTGCCGACGCGGTCGGCGGTCTGGACCTTGACGAGGAGGTCGTCGCGGATGACCGAGGGCTTCGCCGCGGCCGCCGCGAACTCCTCCAGCGCGGCGCGGCCGGCGTCGGTGACGTGGAAGAGGCGCTTGTTGGGCCGGGTCTCCTGGACCACCTGCCGTCCCGCCACCAGGCCTTCCCGCTCCAGCTTGGCCAGCTCGGCGTACAGCTGCTGGGGGAGCGCGTGCCAGAAGTTCGCGACGCTGACGTCGAACACCTTGGCCAGTTGGTAGCCGCTGTACTCGCCGTCCAGCAGCGCCGCCAGCACGGCATGTCGCAAGGCCATCGCCGCAGCCCCTTCCCTTCCCTCGTCCGTCCGGTGCATCATACTCAAGAAAATGACTAGTCATATCCTTGAGTATCTGGAGGGGTCATGGAGACTGCCGAACGCTTCCGCGCCGCCGTGGAGAAGCGTGATCTCGCCGTACTGGACGAGCTGTTCACCGACGACATCCGGCTGTACAGCCCGGTGAAGTTCACCCCGTTCGAGGGCAAGCCGATGGTCCTGGGCCTCTTCGGGGTCCTGCTGCGCGTGTTCGAGGACATCCGCTACGTCGGGTACCTGGAGGGCGCGGCCGAGACCGGCGGCGACGGCGAGGAGGCCCCCTCGGCGATCCTGCCGTTCCGGGCCGTCGTGAACGGCAAGCAGATCCACGGGATCGACCTGCTCCAGTTCGACGGGACGGGCCGGGTCAAGGAGTTCACCGTGATGGTCCGGCCCCAGTCGGCCGTGCAGGCCCTGGGCCAGGCGGTCCTGGCCGGCCTGGTGGCCGACGGCCTCGTCCCCGGCGAGGCCGTCCCCGGTCCGGCCTAGGTCTTGTTCTCGCTGTCGGCGAGGATCAGGTCGGCGGCGTAGTGCGGGCAGGACGCCGTGTGCCAGGTCACCGACAGCGAGTCCGCCACGGCGCTCAGGGTCCGTGCGACCCCCTCCTTGTCGGTGGCCCGGCAGTACGGGCAGACAACGGTCCTGGGGCGCAGAAAATCGAGCATGGTCACGTCCTTCCCGCGGGCAGTGTGCACACGGACTGGTCCAGAAGTATCAAATCCCGGCGCTATCGGGTCGTGATACCCGCGAGTACGCACAAACCGTTCTCATCAGGCGTGGCAGCGGAGTTGTCAGTGGGGCCTGACAGGATCGGAGGCATGAACCTTCCCGTCCCCCTTCCGCCGGAACCCCACAGGTCGGAGGCGTACGCCGACTGGGTGCGCGCCCACGACCCGGGGGCCGAAACCGCCGCGGTCGGCCTGCTCGCCGACGTGCGCGACCGCGTGTCGCGCGCGTACCCGAAGGCGGGCCGCGCCCTGGACGGGATGGCGTACCTCGCGCGGCAGCTGCCGCCGCGTCATCTGCCCTGGTTCTGGGACACGATGGCCCACCGGCTCATCTCCTGGGACCCGAAGGCCGCCGGGCGGGCGTACACCCTCGCCCGCACCGCGGAGCGGGAGCACGCCCTGCCCGTCGACCCCGCCTGGCGCAGGGAGAACGTACTGCTGCTCGCCCGCGCGGGCGCCCTCCCGGCCAAGGAGTTGAGCGGTCACCAGGGATGGCTGGCCGCCCGGTTGGAGCCGGCCGACGCGCACGCCCAAGCGGGCCCGCGCGGGACGCACGGCCTTCGTCCCGGGCGGATGGGCCGAGTTCAAGGCCCCGCACCTTCCGATGGAGACGGCCAAACTCGCCGCCCATGCGGTGTCCGCCGACACCGCGGACTTCCACGGCCCCTTCGTCCGCGCCCTGCCAACGGTCCCGCCGCACGAACTGTTCGCCAGGGCCTGGGCGGAGGCCGTCGTACGGGCAGGTGACAGCGGCTGATCCGTGGTCAGGGCCTTCGACGTACGCGCAGCACGTCCGCGGTCAGGTCGTCCTCCAGGGCGAGGCCGGCCCGCGCGAGCTCCTCGGCGAGCTCCTGCGGGGTCATCGGCCGGAGCAGGAAGGTCTCCTCGGCCCGCCGCAGGACCCGGCCCCGGCGGCACACCAGGTAGGTGTAGTCGCAGCGGATCCGGCCCTCGCCGTCGGCGCGCGCCGTGACGTGCCCGCGGTAGCTGTCGATGCCCAGGCGTACTTCACCGAGCGAGCGCCGGGTGGGCCGGGACGGCAGCCGGGCCGGAGGGCGGTCCAGGAGGAGCAGGCCGCCCGGCACCAGCAGATCGGCCGCCGTACGCCACAGCGCGCGCCGCTCGTCGGGCGGCAGGCAGGGGATCATCCGCAGGCACACCACCAGATCCGCCTGGCCGGTGAGCGACAGGTCGAGCGCGGAACAGGCGTGCACCGTGACCCGGTCCGCGGCCGAGCCGCCGACCGGGGGGTGCAGGCGGGAGAGCAGCAACGCCCGCATCGCCGGGGCCGGTTCGACGGCGTGGACGGGCACGATCGACGCGTTGATCAGCACCTGGGTGACCAGGCCGGTGCCCGCGCCCACCTCGACGATCCCCACCCGGGCCGCCGCGGCCGGAGCGGCGAGCACCTGCGCGTGCCGGTGGTACGCCCGGGCGTGCAGCAGGTCGTAGAACTCGGCCGACGCGGCATACGCCCCGGCGTGTTCCACCGGCCGCGCGTCCACGGGCCGCACGTCCACCCGTGGTGCGTCCACCGGCCGCGTGTCCACCGGCTGTGCGTCCACCCGTGGGTCCAGCCGCCGTGCCTCCACCCGTATGTCCATCGGGCCATCATCGTCGGGTACGACCCGGCCCACGAGCGCACGATCCGGCCACCCGGAGCCGGCACCCGCCCTGACCACTGGCGACGACAGACACATCCGCGGGGCGGAGTGTGGCGGCTGCACACATGGGAGCGATGAGGGAACGTCGCGGATGATTCCGAGCCATGACAAGCGGAATCACTCCCGCGTTCGACGGGACAGCAGGTGTCGACCTGGCCGGACGCACGGCCATGGTGACCGGGGCCGGCAGCGGTATCGGACGCGCCTGCGCCACGGCCCTCGCCGCGGCGGGGGCCCACGTCCACGTCGTGGACATCGACGGCCGGGCAGCCGCGGCCGTCGCCGAGCGGATCGGCGGCACGCCCCATGTCGTGGACCTGGCCCAGGGCGGCCTCGTGGAGGGGTTGCCGGCCGGCATCGACATCCTCGTCAACAATGCGGGCCTCCAGCACGTGGCGCCGCTGACCGAGTTCCCCCCGGACCGGTTCGAACTGCTCCAGAAGGTGATGGTCCACGCCCCGTTCCTGCTGCTCCGCCGGACCCTGCCGCACATGCGGGAACAGGGCTGGGGCCGCATCGTCAACATCTCCAGCGTCCACGGCATGCGGGCCAGCGCGTTCAAAGCCGGATACGTGACCGCGAAGCACGCCCTGGAGGGTTTGAGCAAGGTCGCCGCCCTCGAAGGCGCTCCGCACGGCATCACCAGCAACTGCGTGAACCCCGGCTACGTGCGCACGCCCCTGGTGGAACGGCAGATCGCGGCCCAGGCCGCCGCGCACGGCATCGACGCCGACCGGGTGGTCGGCGAGGTGATGCTCAGCCGCTCGGCGGTCAAGCGGCTGATCGAGCCGGAGGAGGTAGCCGCCGTCGCCGTATGGCTCTGCGGACCCCACACCGGTTACCTCACCGGCGCCTCGATCCCCCTGGACGGCGGCTGGACGGCCGCCTGATACTGCGCCGGGCAGAACAACCCGACCACGGAGGGGAATCGATGAGGCCGACCGAGATGTTCCGCACCGCGTTACGAAGGCCGGGCCGCGGCATCGTGCAGATGGCGGCACTGGCCGCGGCGGCGAGCGTGCTCGTGCCTGCGCCCGCCCACGCGGCACCCGCGTGCGGCGTCACCGGGTCGGCGCCACCGGTCGAAGTGGCGCGCGTACCCGATTGGGTCGAGTCGATCGTCGTCGACCAGCGGGGCCGGATGTTCGCCATCGCGTACTCCACGGGCCGGGTCTACCGCATCGACGCGCCGGGCGCCGCGCCCGTCCCGATCACCGGGAACATCGGCGCCAACGGGGGGATCGTCGTCCGCGACGACGGCCGGCTCCTCGTCGGCACGGGCAACGACGTGGTGCACTCGCTCACCGGCGACGTCCTGCCGGTGTCCGAACTCCTCCTGGTCGACCCGGAGTCCGGCGAGGTCAGCACGTACGCTTCCGGCCTCGGCGGCATCGACGGCGTGGCCCTCGCGCCCGACGGCACCGTGTACACGTCGACGCTGGGCGGCCGGAACATCGGCCGCGTCACGCCCGAGGGGCGGGTCGATCCCGCCTGGGCCCGCGTGCCGCAGGCCAACGGGATCGCCGTCTCCCCGGACGGCGGCCAGGTGTACATCGTCCAGACCACCGTCGCCCCCGGGGTGTACCGGATTCCCACGGACGACCCGGCACACCCGCAGCGGTGGATCTCCGCCGGCCCGTCCGACGTCCTCGCCCTGCCCGACGGCCTGACGCTCGACGGCCGGGGGCGCCCGTTGATCGCCACGCACGCGTCGGGGCAGATCTGGCGGGTGGAGGGTGGGAGCCTGTGCGCCGTCGAGTCGGGGATGCACCTCTCCACCCAGATCACGTACGGACGGTCCGACCGGGGCTTCTCCGCCGGCAGGCTCTACCGTGCGGGCATCGACGGAAAGATCTACGAGGTCCCCGCCGGCGCGGAACCGCCGGCCGGATAGCCGCCCCGGCTGCCCTCACGGTCCGGCGGGGCCATCACGCGGGGTACGGTCTCCGCCGGAGGCAGCGCGGCACCCCGGCACCCCGGCACCCCGGCACTGTCGGGGAGGCTGGACCGCGGGAGGATCCGCTCACTGCCCACGGCCTTCACCGCGTCCGAACCCGAACCCACGCGCTCGCGTTCTCCCAGGCACGCCGACGGGCTACGGCCCCAGCTGCTCCGGTGGACCGGCCGCACCTCCCGCACCCGCGGCGCGCCCACGACCTGGACGAAGGCGGACGCGGCCGGCCTGCTCTTGGTCAGCCGCCTCTCCAAACGCTGGGACACCCGCCAGCACACGACCGGCAAGACCGTCTGGGCCGAGCAGTCCCGGCCGAGCACACCGTGGGACGCCGCGGGCGTGGACGGCCCGACCACGGTCAGACCGCCGCCGATTCCCTTCCCTGCGTGGCCGCAGGAGCTGTGCCGTGTCCATGTCCCACCGTGCTGCGGAAGGCGGCCATGCAACGGGCACAGTAGCGTTCCACCGTTCCTTCCGACATGAGTGCGGCGACCGTCGACGCCTGCGGCAGCAAGTAGCCGCACAGCGTGGTCGCCGTCTGCCTCTTGGCTAGGACGTGCCACAGCATTTCCGATCGTTCGGGGGTGAACTCGGCGCGCATTTCGTACATGGGCCGTTCCCTTTCTGCCGTGGCGGCCGCGTCAACCGACCGTCTCCGACCATGAGAGCGCCCCTGCTCCAAAGAGGCCAACGGGCGTAGGCCAACAGGGGGAAATCGGCCTTCCGCAGGTTTGGCGGTCATCGCGCCCGTCCGGTACCCGGATGGCGCGCTGAGCTGCTGTCACACACGCGCCGGGCCTGTCTGCCCCCTTGGCGCGCCTCACTTTCAGGCCGCCTCTCGCACGGGCAGGATGACCCTGCCAGACGCATCAGCCCAGGGCCGGGCAACTGGCGGCAGGAGGACACCACCATGAAGACCACCTTCGAGACGGCGATCCAGCACACCGCACACACGGTCATGGTCGCCGCCATCGGGGAGCTGGACGCGGCCGCCGAATCGTCCCTTCGCGCTGTGCCGGGCGCTGTGCCGCCGGGCATGACCGTCGCCTTGATCGACGTGCACGGGGTGCCGTTCATGGACTCGGCCGGCCTGCTGCTCCTCCTCGACCTGCACCGGCGCCTGGAGCTCGGCGGCCTCCGCGTCCTGGTGGTGGGGTGGCAGCCGCAGCCGCAGCGCCTCATGAGCCACGTGGCCGGTCTCTCCGCAGAGGACGGGGAACCGTATGCCGTCCGGCACAGTGCCCTCGTCGGCTTCCGCCGCATGATCCAGCAGCGGGCGGAGCACCAACGTGCCGCCGCCGACCGAACGGGAATGCACGTCTTGCCCCTGCGGTAGCAGACGGGTAACGGCCTGCCCGGCCGGGGTGCGCGAGGAACGGGCGTGACCACGGGTGGGCAGGAGGCGTTGTCACCATGCCGGAGCAGCGCACCTACCCGGGCTGTCCTGCTCCGGCTCCCCTCCAGGGCCGTTACGCAGTGCGACCGTGTGCCGGTGTCGACGATGGTGCTGCCGATCCGGTGCGGAGGCGGTCAGGTGCCCTCAGGCGCCCGGCAGCGCATCCGGCTCCCGGCCCTCGACCTGGTAGGTCTTCGTCCAGGTACTGCCGCACTTGCAGTGGTAGGTCTCGACCAGTTCACCGACAGCAGACACGGTCATGCCGTCCTTCACGCGGACGTGTATGTGTTGATCCATGACGGTACCTGCTGTTCTGTCGGGCGGTGATCCGCTCAGTCTGGGCGCAGCAGGGACCCTTCGCAATGGTCTGTCCGATAGGCGGACAAAACGTAAGCCTTCTCTCCGGGGCTCGCTGGGCGCGGTCGCATGCCGGTGGCCCAGGTTTCCTCTTTGTCTCCGAGCGAAGATCGCTCATGCGCGGGGTGACGCGGTGGGTGTCGGCGGCCGAGGTGGTGGTGACGACGGCGGTCCGGGCACCGGAGTCGGCGTGTGCGGCGAGGACTCCGCCGGCGACGAGGGCTTCGTCGATGACGGGTATGTCGGCGGTCGTGGCCTTGGTGTCCGAGGCCGTCTTGCCGTCCTCCCCGAAGCCCTGCAGTCCGAACTCGCATAGGGAGGTGCCGGCCGCTTCGTCCTGCTCGCGCTTCTCCACCATCAGGCAGGCCAGTGAGCGCCCGGGGACGATGGCTTCGGCGCCGGACCTCTTCCGCAACCGCACCGGGCCCGGCCGGTCCGGGGCGCCCTCCATCCGGCAGAAGCCGCCCAGGGACGTGGCCAGCCACAGCTCCAGGTCCTGGAACGCGGTCCAGGCCGTCGAGTGGGGCGGGGCGGGGTGTCCTCCCAGTGGATCCTGTCCTCTTTGCGCAGGCCGGCGGCTCGGGTGAATCCGCGGATGCGCAGCGGCACGGCGAGGTGCCCGCCTTCGGCGAGCTGGGCGGTCCAGCGCCAGGGGGGTGAGCCGGGTGCTGCGAGTGACGAACCTGGCGAAGAGTCGTGTCCTACCGGCTCGAGGCGCGGCCCACCGCCCCCGCTGCGTCCTACTCCTCCGGCTCCCAGGCGCGGAGCAGGTCGAGCAGCCCTGCGTCTCCGTCAACGTGCAAGGAGTCGGCGGGGATACGGTCGTACAGGTAGAGGACCAACTCACTGGCCGTGCCATGGACGGAGACGCCGGCTGCGTCCGAGTCCTCGCCGGTCGCGGCAGCGGGCGCGGGGATGCGGGTGGAGCGTGCGCCGTCGCCGTCGACCGTGAGGCGCCACGAGCGGCCCTCGGCGGTGTGGAAGTCGAAGGCCGTGGGCTTGTGCGGCCAGGCACTGGGCGTCGCGACGCAGGTGAACAGGAACTCCTCGACACCGTCGAGTGCGACCTCGGCCGGCAGCGGCTGCGGGGCGCCCGCGGCGAGCTGGGCGTCGTAGGTGTGCACCGCGCTCTCCTGGACCCGGTGCCGGGCGACTCCGCCAGAGGTCCGAGGCGTCTGCAGGGCACTCCACCACGCCCAGCAGCCGGCGTCCGGTCCTGCCTCGCGCAGGGCGTTCAGCAGAAGTTGCGTCGACGCGGCCAGCCAGGCCAGCAGCGCCTCACGCTCCCGCGGCACTTCCAGAGCGGCGCGCGCAGCGGCGGCCCCGGCCGGGGGAGCGTCGGCAGGCCCCGCGCCGACGATGGCGGCCCAGTAACGGTCTCCCCCTCCCAGGTGCTTCACCAGATCGAACAGCGTCCACCCGGGGCAGGTCGGCACCTGTGCGTCGAGACTGGGCGCGGCGGCGACCGCGCTGCGGAAGGCGGTCGACCGTTCATCGATCAGTCGCAGCAACTCGGGGAACTCAAGACTCTTTTCCACGCCGGATGTCTATCACCGTGCTCCGGTGATCGGACAGCGATTTTCACAGTCGCCGCCGGTTGGCCATTGCGGAGGTCGTCCTCACCTCCCACCGCTCGGGCGCCATGCTGCGCACTGCTACGGCGCTCTGAGCGCCGGGTCCGGCGCGAAGCCGAGGCCCTCGTTCAGCGGGGCGGGTTCAGTCACGGGGTTCCTTCTTCAAGGGGGAGGTGCGGTCTACGGATCACACGTCACGGGCGTCGGGCGGCGTGGAGTCGGCGCAGGGTGCGGTGGCCGCGCTCGGTCACCTCGGGGTCGTCGTGGCTGGTTCCGTAGGCGATGCCGGAGACGGCGTCGAAGGCGGCCTCGCAGTCCATGCGCAGCTCCTCGGTGGATGTGAGGGGGCGTCCGTAGCCGTCGAGGAACGCGGCGCGCAGGTCCGGCCGGCCGGTCCAGGTGTCGCTGAGGCGCACCAGGTCACGCGTCGCCGTCCCGTACTCGGACCGCTCGAAGTCGAAGAGCAGCACTGCGCCGTTGTCGTCGAGGAGGACGTTGCGGTACTGCAGGTCCCCGTGGGTGGGTACGAGCACTGGCTTTGGCAGGTCGGCGTAGGTGCCGGCCAGGGCGAGGACCAGGTCCTCGTCGCCTTCGGCCAGGTACGGGCGGGCCCCTTCCAGGTGGCGCCTGACCTTGTCGGCGGCCGTCGCGGACTCGGCGGGCCGCTCGGGCGCGCTGCGGTGGAGGGTGCGGACGAGACGGCCCAGATCGTGCTGGATGCGCGCCTCCTCGACGGCGGGGAGGACCATGCCGGGCAGCGGGTGTCCGGCCAGCGCGCTGACGACGACGGCCTGTGCCGCGGGGTCGGCTGCGACGAGACGGGGAGCCTGCGGCCCGAGCGCCGGCACCCACGACCGGTACGCGGCGACTTCCCTCTCGTGGAACCTCCGCCCGCGGTGCCGCTTGAGGTACCAGGTGCCACCACCGGCCCCGGTGAGCCGCCACACCCGGCTGCCGGTGCGTACCCAGGAAACCTCCGACGCCTGCGCGATCCGGCCGACCGCCTTCTCGGCGAACACGCCCAGTCCGTAAGGCAGTTCCCACTCACCGGTCGGAGGGCCGGGCAGGAGGCGGGTGCGGTCGGGCCCGTGCGGGCGGTGTTCGACGGTGTCACCCGGCTGCTGAAAATGGACGGCGGCGGGCAGGCGGGCGCGGTAGGCGTCCAGACCTGCGCGGCAGTACGCCACCATCGGCGCGGGGAGGGCCTCCAACGGGTACCAGCCCATCCCGTCGCAGCGGTCCGGCTCCATGACCCGGGGCTCGCCGTTCCACCGGCGCACCTCGAAGAAGACCCCGAGCCGCGAGCGGGATCCCGTCGGGGGGTGGTGGTGGACGGTGACGGCCGCGGTCACGTCCTCCGCCGCGATGAGTACGCCCGTTTCCTCGCGGGCCTCCCGGATCACGGCCGTGACCATGTCCTCGCCGGACTCGAGGTGCCCGGACGGGAGATGCCATAGGCCTGACGCGTAGACCGGTCCGGCTCGCCGTGACAGCAGGACCTCCGGGCCGCTCCCGCCGTCGCGGCACAGGACGAGGTGGACGTCGACCGGCACGGTGTGCCGGTCCCCGCCGCTCACGGCGACGTCCCGGAGCGGCGCGCGGGGCGGGTGTCGGGGAGTTGGCGTGGCGGGCGTGGTGGGGGTGGTCATACGGTCGCTTCCTGCGGTTCGCGGTGGTCGGGTTGCCGTCGGCCAACCGATGGGTGGGGCGCCTGCTGTTCCGGGGCGGCCGGGAGCGGCCAGGAGAGTTCTGCCGGGCCGGCACCGGCGCTGACCCACTGGGCGCCGTCGGGTTCGAAGTGGAGCCGGTAGGAGGAGGGGGAGCCGGCGTTCCGCCAGCGGGTGGCGGTGCCCTGGATCTCCTGCCAGATGTCCCGGGGCCCGCAGGACCTGACCGTCCACCCTCCAGTGCCGTCGGGGCGGGCGGTGATCCAGGACTCGCACGCAGGCGCGCCGACGACCAGGTGATCGGCGGCCCAGTCGCGGACCAGACCGGGGTGGACATGGTCCAGCGCCAGCCACATTCCCCGCGCCTCGTCAGCCGGCGGGCCGCTCCGCGTCGTGTGCGTGCTGCTGCCATCACCGGCGGCGATGCGCTCCCGGAAGCGGGCGTTGAGGAAGATCTGCGTGCGGCCGTCCCCCGGGCGGTGCCCGAGCTTCACCGCCTCCAGGTGTGCTTCCACCTGCCCGGCGGGGGACCGGGTGATGAGGGCGAGGCCGGGCCAGGACGGTGAGGACGTCGCCAGGCTCGCCAGCGCGAGACCGCCCGCGGCCAGTTGCTCCGGCCAGGCGGCGGGCACCCGGGTGACGGCGTAGGAGACGAAGATCCTGTCGTACGGCGCCTGCGGGGGCCAGCCGTCCTGCCCGTCCCCGGTCACCGCCAGAGGCCGGTGCCCGAGCGCGGCCAGCCGCTCTCGGGCGGCAGCGGTGACGTGCGGGTCGCGGTCCACCGTGACCACCCCGGCATCCCCGGCGATCGTGCAGGCGACTGCCGCGGTCACCCCGGCGCCGGTCCCGATGTCCAGGTAGCGCTGTCCCGGCTTCACACCCAGCCGGTGGAGAAGGCCGACGGTCATGCCGACCGTGCTGGACATGGCCGTCATCGAACCGCCCGACCGCGGGCTCGGTACCCGGCCCAGGATCGGCTCACCGTCGTGCTGCACCAGCACGCTTCCGCCGCCGTACAGCAGCCCGACCAACTCCTCCCGGTCCGCGGACACGCTCCAGTCGAGGAGGTCCCAGCGCGCCGGGACCTCGTCCGGGGCGCTCCGCCGCACGTAGGCCTGCGGCATCAGCACCTCCCGCCGCACGGCCAGGAAGGCGTCCCGGATCGGGCCCTGCCGGAGGTGGCCGGCGGCTTCCAGCCCGGCGACCATCTCCGCCCGGGCGGTCTCCGTCCTCTCGTCGGGGGAGGCTTCGCTCCAGGCGGGCGGCACGGTGGGATCGGCCACGTACGACTCCTGACGTGTGGTGCGGCGGGGGCTGGGCGCGGGAGGCTGGCACGGGAGGCGGGGCGCGGAGCGCGGGTTGCGGGGTGGTCAGGCCCAGCCGAGTTCGGTGTAGGGGCGGCCTGCACGGATGCCCTCGATGGCCGCCCTGGTGTAGGGGACGATCGGTTCGGGGAGCACGTCGGCGGGCCACCATCCCCAGGAGACGCACCGGTCCGGCTCCAGGACCTCCGGCGTTCCCGTCCACTGCCGTGCGCGGAAGACGAACCCGATGCGGGGCTGTGCGCCGGGCCGGTCGAGCGTGTGCACCACGTGGGCCAGCTCGACGTCGGCCGGGTCGATCAGCAGGCCGGCCTCCTCCTTCGCCTCGCGGACCAGGCAGGCCACCGCGGATTCCTGCTCGCAGTGTCCGGCGAGGAAGTGGTGGGTGGCCCCGGCGTATGCCGCGTCGGGGTGCCGCAGACCGAGCAGGACCTGGCCATCGCGTTCCAGGTAGAGGTGTACGCCGACGATGTGGGGCACGCCGGTACTGCCGGCCTTCGGCGCATCCGGCCCGAGAGCCCGGGGCCGGGTCGCCGCTGCCGGGTCGCCGGACGAGCGCTCGGCGTGTTTGCGTACGAGTTCCAGAGTGGAGGGGCTCAGTCGCAGGCGGGGCATGGCGTCCGGGTGGAACCAGGCGAGCATCACACCCTCGGTGAGGTGAAGTCCGGCGGGATCTCCGTTCCACCGTGCGGCGAAGATCTGGAGCATTACGGTCAGGCCGTCGGTGCCGGTGGCAGGCACGACCGCGAAGGGCTCCACGGCGGCCGGCTCGAGCCCCGCTTCCTCACGGAGTTCACGGCGGACGGTGTCCTCCAAGGAGGCGTCGCCCGGCTCGCGTCCGCCACCAAGGAGGGACCAGGCTCCCGGTTCCCAGATGCCGGGCACGTCATCGCGCAGGTGGAGCAGGTAGCGGCCGTGGCCGTTGTGGATCAGTGCCGAGGCGTTGGTCGGCTCGATCCGGCCGTCGAGCGCGGAGGCGCAGAGCTTCGTCCGCAGGGGCGGGGACGTGACCTGGCGGAAGGGCAGCCACACAGCGGCCGAGACCTCATCGGGCTGCACCGTGATCTCCGCATCGCCCTGGACGAGCGTGAAGACGAAGCGGAAGTCGTAGTGCTGGTGGGCGCCTACTCCTTTGGACGGGTTGGCGTCGATGTCGTGGACGTCGATGTCGAAAGGAAGCGTGCCGTACTCGGCGGTGGCGCACAGGGCGCCGGGCGGAATGCCGGCCTCCTCGTGGACCTCGCGCAGTGCCGCTTCCGGCAGCGTCCGGTCGCCGTCCTCGACGTGTCCGCCCGGTGCGAGCAGCTTGCCCGTGGCGTTGTGACGGATGTGGAGGACGCGGCGGTGGCGGTCGACCACGACCGCGCTGCACGTCACGTGTCCGGGCAGGGTGGAGCGGCTCGTGGGGTTGTCGTCGCCGTCGAGCGCCCGCAGGAGGGGGTCCAGCTGTGTTGCTTCGGTCGGGTGTTGTTGCAGGTAGGAAGCGACGAGATCGTGGATGTGCGGGCCGGTGGGCGGCAACGCGGGCCTCACAGTTCGTAGAGGGGGCGGGGAAGGCGGGGGGACGGGGCGTCAACACGGCGGCCACCCGCCGGTCGAGGGCACGGGGCGGAACCGGGATGTTCGATTACGGCGGAGGTTTCGGGGTGGGCCGGATGGGGATTCGCGGGATCCTCCGGATGGGTGCATGGGTGGTACTGGTGCTCTAAGAACGGCTCCCGATCGGGCGAGTCACGGTCGATTCGGGGGCGGATGGTGAACGAATGTTCTGATCGGCCCTGGTGGGCTTGGCCTGCCTGCGGTGGCGGCGTTGAAACTCGCTCGAACAGGGACCGGTCACCCGTGCGGGGGATTGTGGAGCGTAGGCGCAGACGCCGCATCAGGTCCGTTCGCGCCTCGCCAGGGAGGCCTGGCCTGTCCGCGTGTCCACCTGTCCACATGTCGCAGGGAGTGTCAGTGGCCGGTGCGATGCTGACGCCAAGAACTCCGCTCACGGTGATCAATGGGGGGCCCATGCCTGAACGATCAGGCTCCGACTCGTCCTCGGTCGGCTTCGACTCGGCTTGGTGTGCCACCGACTTGGGTGAATACCGGCCCTGCCTCTCCACCTACGAGTACTACCCGTACGAGAGCCTGCCGCCTCTTGACTCCACCGAGTTCACGGGTGCCTTCCCATGGCTCGGTGGTACCGGCGAACCTGTCCCGGAACACGTCACGGTGCTCCATCGCTTGGCAGAGGACCTGGCAGCCGAGGGCTTGACGCTGCCACGCGACTTCGCCGCCTTCCAGGCCGACTCGAAGCTGCACGGCTCGCTGGATGACGTTTCGGTGACCGGCTGTTGGACCGATATCTCAGGTCCCTTGCCCAGTCCGGTCGAGCCTGGTGCCTTTCTCGTGCGCTTCCTGCGGGACCAACAGGACTGCGTCATCTGGTACCTCTACATCCGTCCTTCGGGTGAGGTGTCCGTGGTGCACTCCCCTCTCGACTACGAGTACGAGTACCAGGCTCGGCGCGATGGGGCGGAGACGGAGACCGATCTCGACGATGCGGAGGGGCAAAGGGCCGCCATCCTCTGGTGTGCGCCTTCGTTCGAGGAGTTCGCCTATCGGTTCTGGATGGAGAACCGTCTCTGGTATGCCGTCAACGGCAATGACCTGTCCGGACTCGAGCCTCGGATGCGTGACTACCTGCGCCACTACGCACCGCCCGGGATGTCTGCATGACCGTGCAGCCGTCCGGGCGGCCGGGCCGATTGTGTGGTGGCGAGACACATCGGATGTGGACAGCCGGGCTCAGGCGACGTTCGCGGGCGGGTGCCCGTCTGGGCGTACGGAGGTCCCGCCGGCCTGCGGCTGCGCTGGTTGGGCGCGAGTGACCGGAGGCGATGCCGCAGGCAGGCGGCGTGGCCCAAGGGCCCCGGCTGTCTGGCCCTCATGACGGGCATCAGACGACGGTCAGCCGGTCCACCAGCAGCTCCACCCTGCGCTCGGTGTCCTCCGGCGGGAGCCGTCGCGCCCGGGTCAGGGTCGCCATCCCGTGCAGGGACGCCCAGAACACCTCGGTGAACAGGCCCGGATGGACCCCGTCCCCGGCGACCTCGCCCAGGCTCTCCAGCAGCGCGGCGAAGGCGTCCTTCAGAGGCTCGGGGGTGTCCTCGTGCGCGAACGCCAGGCCGCCGTCGAGCTGGAACATGGCGTCGTAGACCGCCGGGTTGCGTGCGGCGAAGTCGAGGTAGGCGCGGGCGAGGGAGGCGATCCGGGCGCGGGGAGCGTCTGCGGCAGAGGTCGCGGCGCGCACCGCCGCGGCCATCTCGGCGGCGCCTTCGAGGGCGACGGCGCCGATGATCTCCCGTTTGCCGCGGAAGTGGCTGTAGAGGACGGGCTGACTGTATTCGATGCGCTCGGCGAGCCGGCGGGTGGTGACCGCGTCCCAGCCCTGCTGCTCGGCGAGTTCGCGGGCCGTCGCCACGATGAGGCGCTCGCGTTCCGCCCGTTCGCGCTGCTTGCGTTCCTGTACCGACATGGTCCGATCCTAGCACTGCTAGACAATCGAGCGGCAGCAGTCTAGCGTTGCCTCATCAGCTAGCAGCGCTAGATTCAAGAGGGGTCGTCATGCTCAACGCACTCCAGGTCTTCACCACGGTGGTCGTCGGCGTGATGGTGGGGGTGGAGTTCTCCGTCGCCTTCGTCATCAACCCGATCCTCAACGCCCTCCCCGAGGACAGCGGCCAACTCGGCCGCGCCCACGGAGGCCGGATGCTGGGCGCGGTCATGCCGGTCTGGTACATCGGCTCGCTCGCCCTCGTCGCGGTCTGGGCCGTGGCCGGATGGCACCACCACGGCACCGGCCTCGTCGTCACCGCCGGCGCGCTGCTGATCCTCAGCGTCATCATGTCGATCCTGCTGCTCGTCCCGATCAACAACCGCGGCAAGACGTGGACCCCCGAGAACCGGCCCGCCGACTGGAAGGAGCAGATGAACCGCTGGGACCGCTTCCACTACGTCCGCGTCGCCGTCATCATCGCCGCCTTCGCCCTACTGGTCGCCGCCCTCATCTGACCCTGCCGGCCGACATCGGACGGGCTGCGGCGCCGGGCCGACGGCCCGGGTGTCAGACTCGGCGGCGCCGCCGGACGCCGCGTCCCCCGGCTCCTCCGCCCGCGGCCCGTAGTGCAGCACTGCACGGTCACGGGCCGGTTGCTGCGGAGCACCCGCCGATCCGGATGACCCCGTGCCATGACGGCGCCGGGAGTATCCGGCATCACCTCGGTCCGGGCTCAGCCGCCCAGGGGGAGGTATGCCGAGTTGAGTCGGTCGAGAGACCAGCCTCCGCCGCCGGGACTGCACTTCAGCGCCGTGTCGGCCGTGGAGGACGCATGGGTGCCGGTGTTGAAGTTGGCGTTGGGGGTGTTGGGCAAGAGGCCCATGTAGTACTGCCCGGCCGAGGTCCACACGCACTGGTGCAGGTTGAGGGTGTGGTTGTCCGACAGGTCGAAGGATTGAACAGCGGAGTTGGCCGGCAGTAGGCTCCAGCCGCCCCCGCCCGGACCGCAGGACAGCGTGGTATCCGCGGTGTGGGAGACGTTGGTGCCCGAGTTGAAGTTGACGTTCGGCGTGTTCGGGAGCACGGCCGTGTAGTGCTGCCCGGCCGAGAAGTACACGCACTGGTGCAGGTTCAGGTACCGGCCCGCGGTGAGGTCGAAGGCCTGCACCGCCGAGTTGGCGCGAGCAGGACTCCAGCCCCCGCCCCCGGGGCCGCACGAGAGCGCCGTGTCCGGCGTGCTGGAAACATTCGTACCGGTGTTGAACGCGGTGTTCGCCGTGTTGGGCAGCACATTCGTGTAATGCCCGCCACTGCCGACATAGACGCACTGGTGGAGATTCAGATAGCGCTCGGCCAGCCGTGGCGCCTCCGGCTGCGCCGCCACGGCGGTACTTGCCAGAGTCAGGCCGATGGCCCCTGCAACTGCTCCCGCGACAAGGGAATATCTGCGCATGGCGCGCTCCTCCGGATCCGACGGCGCCCATCAGGGCATATACGGATCAAACTACTGATGCGAAGCCCGGCGGAAGGCCGGAAGCGCACGGTGCACCCCATTTGGCCCCATCGCACGGATGCCCGTGTTCCCTTCGAGTCCCGGCGGCTGTACAGCGGAGATCGCCGAGAGCAATCCGGCTGCCGTGTGGGCGAGCTGCCAGTCGCGGCCTGGCTCTGCCGTGACGAAGGCGGCCGCACCCACCGGATGCGGCCGCCTCGCGCAACTACTCGGGTACTAGCGGCAGTTGTGTGCTCCACTGACTGCCGTGCCGACCGTGAGGTCGACGAGGTTGCCGGTCAGGCCGGGCACCACGACGTGCGCGGCGGTGACGGTCAGGCCGGTGTCCGCGCCGGGCGTCGGTGACTGCTCGTTGACGGTGATCCGGCCGCCGCCCGGCAGTGCGACGGTGCTGTTGGGCGCGGTGGGCACGGTCACCTGGGCGCCCGCGATGCGGAGTGTCAAGGTTGCCGATCCGGTCGCGGCGGCGCAGGTGCTCCGGGATTCGGCGGTCACCCCGGAGATGTCGATCACCGGTACGCCCGGCAAGCCGATGCGCACCTTCTCGATCTTCGAGGTGGCCTGTGAAGTGCCGGGCGCCAGGCTGGTGGTCACCTCCGGGCAGAGGGTGCCGGCATGCACGAGCAGCGTGCCTGCCGAGGCCGCGCACGGCGTGTCGGTCCGGGATGCCTTGGCGGTACGAACCGGTCCGGTGTCCGGGGTCGGCGCGATGGACAGTGAGACGAGCGGAAGGCGTACGGAACCGCTCAGACCGGTTGCCTGGCCGGTGTAGTGCTCCAGCCGGGCCTCGGCCGCGTCGCGCGAGCCCAGGTAGTACGCGTCACCGGCGAAGTCCGTCGTCACCGGGACGGTCGCCGCTGCGTTCAGCGGCTGGTCGACCGAGGCGATGGTGCAGCGCGCGGTGCCGTGCTCGTCCGTGGCCGCCGTGCACGACTGCCGGGCGGTGCCCTCGCCCAGTGCGAGGTTCACCGAGCGGCCCCGAACGGGGGTCGTGCCGGTCTCGCCTTCGGTCAAGTCGGCTGAAAGGACCGCCGGTTCGCCGTTGGCGACGCGTTTCACGCCGGTGTAGTGGAGGTCGGTGGGCAGTTTCAGGATGGTGAAGTCCACCGAGGTGGAGCTGGGCTCGTACCTGGCCGTCCCCGAGTAGCTGACCTGCAGGGCCTTGGTGCCGGGCGCGTCCGTCGGCGTGAGCTGGCAGGTGGCGTTGCCCGACGATCCGGGAACCGTGGTGCACGAGGATCCGCCGAGCGTGAACCTGACCGTGCCGCCGGTGACGGCGCCGTCGGCACTCGTCACCCGTGCCGAGGCGCTGAACGGAGCGTGGTAGGGCGCGGAACGCGGTCCCGTGTAGGTGACGGTGGTTGCCTTGGGGGCCGGTGGGTTCGGGCCGGGGTCTTCATCGGGCTGCAGCAGGGGGTCGTACACGTACTCCGTGATGCTGGGGAAGTCCTCTTGCGCGGCGGCACCGGAGCCCGCACCCGAGGGGGCCGCGCCGCCTCCGCCGGGAGCCGGGGTCGGATTGGCCTGAACGACCTTCGTGTGGCAGTCCCGGTCGAGCTTCTCGTCGCAGTTCCAGTGGTACTTCTGCTCGAAGGGAACTTCCATGGTCTGCGGACCGCTGTTCAGGTCCTTGCAGTCCTTCGACGAACGGTGCCAGTGGAAGGTGAACGCGTGCTTGTTCACGCCGTACCGGGTCCATACCTTCTGACCCCGGGGGACGACGATGCTGAACGGCAGCGTCACCGACATCGACGACGTCACCGTGGTGCCCTTGCTCAGACCGCCCGACGCGGACGCCTTGAACTTGTCGAAGCCGTACTCGATGCTCCAGTTCTGGCTCCAGGTCACCGACTCGGACCGTGTCTTGTCCTCGGTGACCGACATGGTCCAGCGGCCGCCTATGTCGTCCGGGCTTCCGAAGGTGGGGGTGAAGTCATACCATTTGTCCGGCAGGACTTCGTCGATCACCATGGTCAGCGGGTCCATCGTGCACGCACCGGCCACAGGGGTGATGGTCCAGCGCTGACGGTCGAACCCGAGGTAGGCCCCGCCGATGACCTGGGGCGGGTCTGCGCTGAGGAAGCGCTCCGTCTTCGGGTTGAAGATGACACGTCGATCGACCGTGGACGTCTGCCATTCCTGGTAGGGATTCTGCTGGTTGGGGTCGCAGGGCATCGTGTAGATCCGGCCCTCGGCGTTGCCGTCGAGGCAGAGTCCGGTCTGCACGTTGACGAGGGTTTTGCCCACGGCCTGCCACTGCTGCGTGTAGTTCTCGCCGTCCGGTGCGCAGGGTTTGGAGTAGACGTGACCCTCGTAGTCACTGTCCAGGCAGTTGTGGAACTCCTGGTCGGAGATGGTTGCGGCGGTGTTCGCGCCTTCGAGTGCGTTCACGGGCCGTGATGCGGCGGCCACCGCGCTGCTCGGCGGTCCGGCGAGTCCCAGGCCCAGAACCAAGGCCAGTGCTGCTAACAGGGCGAACAACCTGCCCCGGCCCTCCCCCGTACTCATGCTGTCCGGCTCCTTCCTGACGGGAACGGGGACCCCCTCGAACGACTTCCTCGCCGGCCCGCCGTTTCGGAACACGGGGGACGAGTCATTCCTCCGAAGTCGCGGTGCCATTCCGGGCCGCGGTCCGCGTACCCGTTCCCCGCCGTCGAGGCCCTTTCGGCCTCCTGCGAATAAGTGGCCCTCACGCAACCATCGCGTCGAAGGGCATGTCAACGCACGGGTGGTGGAGCTTTTGTGATGCCGGTGTACAGCCTCACCAGCCGGTATCCCAACCGATCTCGGAACGGGGGTGATGGCCACCCACTCGGTCGTTGAGGCTGAAGCCGGTCACCATGACCATGTCCGAGTCGTGGGCCACTCCTCAGCGCTGCCGGTATCGGCTCCAGCATGCTGCCGGCCGGACACCGGGCCGGACGACATCCGACCCGGTGTCCGATCCGATGCGTGGTGGCCGGCGCTCACGCCACGGCCGGCATGGAGGTCAGGACGAGTTCGCCGATGCCGTGGGGACGCGGCGGAACGCCGCTTCCCTCACCGTTTCCCCAACGGCCCTTGTGCGTCACCCTGGTTGGCAGAGAACCTGAACAGCACTCATCTTCTTCGTCATCCATCGGAGACGCCCCCACCATGAGAAGACTGATCGGCACGCTCGCGGCCGCAGCCCTGGCCCTGACCGGCCTCGCCACCACCGGCTCGACCACCGCGGTGGCGGCCACCACCGGCACCTTCAACGTCCTCACCTACAACGTCGCGGGCCTTCCGGAAGGCCTGAGCTCCGGCAACCCGAAGAAGAACACCCCGTTGATCTCACCGCGTCTGGCGGCGTACGACATCGTGAACGTCCAGGAGGACTTCAACTACCACGCGGCCCTGTACGCGGGCGACAACCACCCGCACCGCACCGCGACCAGCGGTGGCGTGCCCTTCGGTGACGGTCTCAACACCCTCTCGGACTACGCCTTCGAGGACTTCCAGCGGGTGAAGTGGAACAAGTGCACGGGTACCAACTGCCTGACTCCCAAGGGGTTTTCGCTCGCCCGGGTCCGCCTCGCCGAGGGCGTCTTCGTGGACCTCTACAACGTCCACACCAACGCCGACTCCACGGACGACGCACTGGCCGCCCGCCGAGCCAACGTCGAGCAACTGTCGGACTTCATCCAGGCGAACTCGTCCGGCAACGCGGTCATCGTCATGGGTGACACGAACACCCGGTACACCCGCAGCGGCGACAACATCCGCACCCTCGCCGACGAGAACGGGCTGACGGACCCGTGGGTGCAGCTGGTCAAGGGCGGCGTCCGGCCGGAGCAGGGCGCGGATCCGCTGCTGTGCCCGACGACGGCGCCGCCGAACGGCTGCGAGGTCGTCGACAAGGTCCTCTACCGCGGCAGCAAGCTCCTGACGCTCGACGCCACCCGCTACAACAACGACTGGGCGTCGTTCCTGGACTCCGCGGGCGGCAACCTCTCCGACCACTTCCCGCACACGGTCGACTTCTCCTACACGCTCAACTCCTCCCTGAGAGCGAGCGACTTCTTCGGTGGCCCGCACGGCACGGCTTTCAACGACGCGGACGACCTGCCGGCGTCGGGGTCCCCGCGCACCCTGACCCTGCGCGGCAGCTCCCGCCTGGACGCGGTGACCCTGACACACGACGGCGGCACGGCCCTCACCCACGGCGGCACGGGCGGCATGGCGACGTCCCTGACGCTGGCCTCCGGCGAGCACCTCACCGCCGTCAAGCTGACACGGGGCCAGAAGGACGGCCATACGCGGATCTTCTCGGCGTCGTTCACCACGGACAAGGGCCGCACGCTGTCCGCCGGTACGGCGACGGCGGACACCAAGACCTTCACGGCACCGTCCGGCTGGCAGATCGTCGGCTTCACGGGACGGGCCGGCACCGAGATCGACAAGCTGGGGGTGCTGTACGCGCCGATAGGCTGATCACCCCGTCACCCCGTCACCCCGGTACGGCCGGCGGCTGCAGGCTCCAGGCTCCAACGGTCTCACCTCGGCCACGTCCGTTCCGGGTCGGTGGCGAACCGCAGCACGGCTCACCCCTGTCAGCACAGTCCGTGGAGCGGTGATCGGCAGCGGTGCTTACCAGTCGCCGAGGACGAGGCGTCCGCCGACCTTGCCGAGGACGGCGCGCACCGCTCCGCACGCTCCCTGTTCCAGGCGCACCGACGCCCGGCTCCGCAGGACGTGGCCGACGCCGCGGTGGTCGTCGACGGCGTGCAGCAGCGCGGCGGCCTGGTCGAGGAAGTGGACCGCCTCGGTCAGGCGTCCCGGCTCACGGCACGCCATGCCGAGAGCGGCCAGCGTGAAGGCCTGTCCCCGCACGTCGCGCAGGGCGCGGAACCTGCTGAGCGCCTCGCCGAAGTGGCACCGCGCCTCGGTGAACCGGTCCTGGTCGTAGGAGAGCTGGGCCGGCTCCGCCAGCATGGCGGCCTCGTGCCGCTGGTCCTGCATGCGCTGTGCCGCGGCCAGCGCGGCTCCGGTGATCCGGGTCCGGAAACCCAAGTGGTTCGTGCGCAGGTCCACCGTGTTGTACGCCGAGACCAGGTCGCACACGAGGTGGTCCAGGCCGATCGCTGCGGCGCGGTCGACGGCCACGGCCAGCGCGGCCTGGTCGCCGTCGAACCCGCCGAAGGCGTCTCCGAGCGTGAGCTCGCGCAGGACCCGGTCGCCGACCTCGTCCGGCACCGTCCCGTGCGGCTTCGGCGCGGCTGACCTGGGGGCGAAGGACTGCTCGCGGCGATCCGGTGCAGCAGGGAGATCCAGCCGCGGACGACGCGGGCGACGGCCTCGAACAGCTCGAAGGCCGACTCGGAGGCCTCGGCCTGCTCCCGGGTGAAGATCCGTACGAGGTCGTGGAGGCGATAGCGCGACCCAGGGACTGGAAACTCAGTCCGATCGTGCTGCGCACCGCGAGGTCGCCCACCGCCAGCTCGTCGAGCAGTCGACGCTCGTCGGTCAGCCGTCGGTGAGAGCGCGGGTCAGCGTGGCCGGTATCTGCGTGCGGCCGGTGAAGTCGGCGGGGGCGGGCGGCAGGTGCGCGGGAGGCCTCGCCTGCAGAGCCTGGAGAGGCCGGACGCGTCGGGCCGGGCAGTCGCGGCCGCAGCGCCCTACCGTGGGACGCATGCGGCTCCTGCTGACCTCGGACACCCACCTCCCCACCCGGGCCCGCTCACTGCCGGAAGCCCTCCTGGCGGCTGTGGACGACGCCGACGCCGTCATCCACGCCGGGGACTGGATCGACGAGTCCACCCTCGACCTGTTGGAGTCCAGGAGCCGCCGGCTGATCGGCGTGTACGGCAACAACGACGGCCCGGGCCTGCGCCGCAGGCTTCCGGAGGTGGCCCGCGCGGAGCTGGAAGGAGTGCGCTTCGCGGTCGTGCACGAAACGGGAGCGGCCGCCGGGCGGGAACGGCGCTGTGCCGCACGGTTCCCCGACGTGGACGTGCTCGTCTTCGGCCACAGCCACATCCCGTGGGACACGACCGCCGGGAGTCTGCGCCTGCTCAACCCGGGCTCACCCACGGACCGCAGGCGCCAGCCCTTCTGCTCGTTCATGACACTGACGGTCGCTGACGCGAAGGTGAACGAAGTGACGCTCCATCGCCTGCCCCCGCGGCCCTGACTCTCTCAGACCGCACGGTTCGCGGCTGACAGATCATCGGGGAGGTGCTTATGATGCCCGTGATGAACAACTTCCCTTCTTACGGATTGGGGGAATCGTCCACGCAAGGTGAGTGCTGATGGCACCTCACTTCGTGGAACCGATTCCCGCCCACCTGCTGATGTGGCAGCGCGTACGCCATTACGCCGTGCCACCGTCCATGATCGAGAACGCGACCGCGCGCCGTGCGGCCGGAGACTGGGCTGGAGCCTGCGCCACCGCCCGGATTGACGTCGATCTCGATCTGCGCGCCGTGCGCGCCCGCCACGGCACCGACTTCACCACCCGCCTCCGGGCAGATCTGCGCCGCCTGGCGCCGGATCTGCTCCGCTGGAACATGCCCCGCATCGCCCCCGACGGGCGGCTGCGACCCGGGCTCACCCTTGCGCTGGCCCGCTACGGCGGCCCGGGCTCCACGGCGCCGCAACTCGTCGTGCGGACCCCGCCTGCCTGGGCGGACGCAGGCCAGCGGATGTCCCTGACGCTCTGGGAAGACTCGCGGGACGGCGCACCGGAGCACCACCCGCACCCCCACCCCGACCGGCGCTTCCGGCTCGATCTGCACCGCCACCTCTGGGATGCCGCGCGCAGCTCCGAGCTGGCACAGCGGTGCGGCGCCGACGCACCGGACCGAACCGCTGAGCGGGATCCCTCGTGGCCGCCGGACCACTGGACCCACGAGGCGGAACTGCTCCTGCGGGCCGGGGGCCGTCCTCGCGGGGCTCTCACCGTGCGGCTCGGAGCGCGCAGCCACGCCCTGCTCGAACTCGTCGCCCCCGACGACAGCCACGCCCCGGTCCTGCGGCCGGTACGGGAGGCGCCGACGCCGCAGCAGATCGCGGCGCTCCCGCTGCTCCCGGAGGCCGCTGTCCGCGGACTTCCGGACCTGGAGCTGCTGCGGGCCGGCCTGCTCCGCGCCGAACAGCTGCACCCGCTGGTCGCGGCAGCACTGTCCGCGCCCGCAGGCACGGCCTCCGCCACCGGTCCGGCGGCCCCGCCCGGCTCCGGAACGCCGGCGGACCACCCGGCTCCCGGGCCGGCGGATCCGCACCGGGTCACGTGCCAGGGGGAGGTCCACCGCATCGCGCTGCGCGACGGGACATTGGCGGCGGTCGACCACGATCAGGCCCAACTGGCCCGTGAGGAACTGCTCATGGCGCTCGGCGGGCCCGGACTGCCCTGTCTGAGGGCGATCGACACGGTGCACCGCAGCCCCGAGGCACTGCCCGCCGTCCGTGAGCGGCTCGGCCACGGCGACGTCACCGGGGCGCTGGCCGTGGTCGAGGGGCTGCTCGGTCCTGGCGCGGTCCTGCGCGAAGGACCCCTGCGGGATGCGCTGGAGGCGGCCGTATCCGGCCGGCTCGACCACGGGCTCTTCCGCTCGGGGCTGGTACCGGTGCACCCCGCCGCAGCCGTGACGGCGGGAACCGGCCACCGGCCACGGCTCGACCGCCGTCTGCCGTGGGAGTTGCACCGCAAGCGGGGCAGCCGTACCCGCCCGCGGACCGGCCTGTAGATCTCCGCAGTGCCCGGGTCCGCGCGCCCGGGCGGCGGGCGCGGCGACCTCCTCCGACCGCCCCCGTACCTGACCCGCACCGGCACCGGACCGGACCGGGCCCGCCTCCGTCGCCCGAACGCGACCCCGACAGCTCCTCCGCGTACCGCACGCACGGCGCCCACGCCGGCGTGCGCTGATGAACGACGACGACATCCGGGACGGCTCCCGTCCCCGCACACACCCAGGTGATGACCATGACCTCGACCACCGTCCTCTCCATGCCCGCGCCCGCGCCCGCGCCCGCGCCCGCGCCGGTGCCCGAGCCGGTGCCCGCGACCGAGCCGCGGCCCGCCGACCGCCCGCAGCTCTCCCTCGCCGAAAACCTCCTGACGCTCCTGCGGACGACCACGACGGAGCCGCGCCCCGACGAGCAGTTGGAGGCGCTCACCCTGGCCGTTGCGGCCGACCTTCCCGTGCTGCTCTGGGGCGAGCCCGGCATCGGCAAGACCGCCGCGCTGACCCAGCTCGCCGCCTCCCTCGATCTGCCGCTGACCACCGTGATCGCCAGCGTCCACGAGCCGACCGACTTCTCCGGGCTGCCCATCGTGGGCGAGGACCCGGCAGCGAACGGCGTGCCCATGGCTCCGCCGCAGTGGGCCGTGGAGCTGGCGCGCGCCGGACGCGGGCTGCTCTTCCTCGACGAACTGTCCACCGCCACCCCCGCCGTCCAGGCCGCGTTGCTGCGGGTCGTCCTGGAGCGGAAGGTCGGCGCTCTGCACCTGCCGCCCGGCGTACGGATCGTGGCCGCGGCCAATCCGCGTGCGTCGGCCGCGGACGGCTGGGAGCTGAGCCCGCCGCTGGCGAACCGGTTCGTGCACCTGTACTGGGTGCACGACCGGGACGTGGTGGTGCGCGGCCTCGGCGGGGTCTGGCCGCGCGCGGAACTGCCCCGGCTCGACCCGGCGGCCTTGCAGGAGGCGGTGGCGTTCGCCCGCCGCGCGGTCTGCGGCTTCCTGAACGCCCGGCCGACGCTGATCCACCGGCTGCCGACCACCGAGACGCGGCGCGGTGGCGCCTGGCCCTCGCCCCGCAGCTGGGAGGCCGCCATGACCCTGCTCGCCTTCGGCACGGCCGCCTCCGTATCCCGGGACGTGCTGGCGACGCTGGTCCGCGGTGCCGTCGGGGACGGTCCCGGCCTCGAACTGCTCGCCCACATCGACCGCATGGAACTGCCCGACCCGGACTCGCTGCTCGCCGACCCGGCCGCCGCCGAACTGCCCGAGCGCGGCGACCTGCGCCAGGCCACCCTGGAAGCCGTGGTCGCCGCCGTCGGCGCGCGCCCGGAGCGGGAGCGCTGGGAAGCAGGCTGGGCGGTGCTGGTCAGGGCGCTGGAGACCGGCGCACCGGATCTTCTGGTGGCCCCGGCGAAGGCACTGGCCGCGCTGCGCCGCGACGGCTGGGAGGTCCCGGAGGCGGTGGAACGCCTCGCCGCGGTCGTCGGCCTCGCGCGGCGGGCGGAGGAATCGGTGGCCCGTACCGCGGCCGCCGCCGACGCCAAGAGCGCGGCGGGTGGCCGCCGATGAGCGGGACCGTGAGGCAGCCGCTTCCGCGCCCGCTTCCGCGCCCCATGTCCCCGCCCCCGCCGCCGCGGCCGGTGCGGGCCGCGGTCCCCGGGCCGCCGCCGGGCCCCGTAGTCCCGTTGGACAGGGACAAGTTGCTGGCGGCGAGGTTGTACGCGGTCGCCGTCCGGCCGTACCTCGCCGGCGCGCTCTTCGCGCTCCACGTGGTGGAGGACCGGTCGGTGCCGACCATGGCGGTGGACGCCCACTGGCGCTGCTACGTCTCGCCGTCCTTCGTGGCGCGAACTCCTTTGGAGGAGCTCGCGGGCGTCTGGGTGCACGAGGTTTCCCACCTCCTGCGGGACCACCACGCACGCGGCGCGCGGTACGCCCGGGAGCACGGGGACCAAGGGGAGCGAGGGGAGCAAGGGGAGCGAGGGCCGGGACAGCGGCTCCGGCAGAACATCGCGGCCGACTTCGAGATCAACGACGACATCTACGGGGACGGCCTGCCGGAGCCGGCGGGGGTGGTGCTCCCGGCGATGATGGGCCTGCCCGAGGGGCTGCTGATGGAGGAGTACCTGCGGCGGTTCTCGATGGCGGGCCGCACCCCGCAGCTGGCCTGGCTGGACTGCGGCAGCGGCGCCGACGGGCACGCGCGCCCCTGGGAGCTGGGGCCCGAGGGAGCGCACGGTCTGAGCCGGCAGCAGCGCGACGCGGTGCGCTTCCGGGTGGCCGAGGCGATCACCGGCCGGCCCGGGGACGCTCCGGAGGGGTGGCGGCGCTGGGCGGACGAGGCGTTCCACCCTCCCCAGCCGTGGCGACAGTTGCTCGGCGCGGCCCTGCGCGCGGCCGTGGGCGCGCCGGGTCCGGGCGAGGACCACAGCTACCGTCGCCCGTCCCGCCGCTCCGCCGGCGTCCCCGGCGTCGTGCTGCCGAGCCTGCGCCGGATGCCGCCCCGGGTCTGCGTCGTGATCGACACCTCGGGGTCGGTGAGCGATGCCGAGCTGGGCGGCGCGCTGCTGGAGGTCGCGGCGATCTCACGGGCGGTGGGCGGGCGGCGCGACCTGGTCTCGGTGATCTCCTGCGACGCGGCGGCGGGCATCGCCGTTCCGCTGTGCCGGGCCGAGAACCTCGAGCTCATCGGCGGCGGCGGTACCGACCTGCGGTCCGGCTTCGCCCGTGCGCTCCGCTCCCGCCCCCGGCCGGACGTGATCGTCGCCCTGACGGACGGCCAGACGCCTTGGCCCTCCGTGCAGCCGTCCTGCCGCACGGTCGTCGGCCTCTTCCCCCGTCCTCCCCGCACCGTGAACGAGGCAGACCCGGACTACATCCCCGACGCCCCGCCCACCTGGGCCCGCGTCGTCCACATCGGCTGAGCGCGCCCTCCCGGAGACGCGCGGCGGGTGCGGACTGGCCGGTGATGCCCCGCCGGCTCGCCGGCCACCGACCGGTTGGCGGCCCTCACCAAAGCTTGTCGATCTCCCCTGGATACAGCTCGATGCGGGAGTGAGGGAACGATGCCTGCGCCTGACGGCCCGCAGCCGAGAAGAAGTCCGACATCGTGACCTTGTCGAAGCCGGGCTGATCGCTGGGAAAGGGAGCCTGCCGTGTTCCTCCGATGAGTACGGCTCCCGGAAGGACACGCCAGCCGGCGCTCTCATAGAACGCCTGCAGCGGGCGATCACACGTGAACAGGCCCAGGTCCAGGCTCTGGGTGATCATCCTCTCCCGCGCCGCTGTCACCAGCTGCCGGCCATACCCACGGCCGCGTGCCTGCTCGCTCGTCACCACCGTGCTCAGCCCACCAGCCGAAAAGCGCTGACCGGCATGGACGATCTCTTTGAACAGGATGTCCAGCGCGGCCAGTACGGTCCCCTCGTCCACAAGCAGCAGCGACAACGGGCGCAACGCAGGATCGTGGGTCGGGGCCTCAACAGGAGCGTCCGGCCCGGACTCGGACGGCCATGCCTGCTCTTGGATCTCTCTCACCTGGACGCGCAAGTCGGCGGGAGTGGCTGCTTCTGGGAAGGACACGATCTGCACGCGCCGATTGTCCTCACGCCCGGCGCAAGCGCAAGCGAAAGAGTCAGCACCAAGCCAGCACGGGCGTCAGCACGGTGCCGTCAAAACGTGGCGGATAGGGCATAGCCGGCAGCCGTCACGCGGTGATGGCGGCCGGCCCGGAGGGTGCGCTCAGGCATCGGTGTGGTGGTCGTACCGGTGCCTGAGGGGCCAATTGTGGTGGCCCGCCACATACGCTCGTGACCTGCTCGCTTCTACGGTGTGGCGACACGACAACGTCCCCGTGACCCGCTCGGAAGTGGTGACCATGGCCGCCTCGGCAACCGCTCCAACACCCCCCGGCTCCATCAAGCGCATCATCGCCGCCAGCCTCATCGGCACCACCATCGAGTGGTACGACTTCTTCCTCTACGGCTCCGCGGCCGCGCTCGTCTTCAACAAGCTGTTCTTCCCCAGCAGCGAGCCGCTCGTCGGCACCCTCCTCGCGTTCCTCACCTACGCGATCGGGTTCGCGGCCCGCCCGCTGGGCGGCCTGGTCTTCGGGCACTACGGGGACAAGATCGGCCGGAAGAAGCTCCTCGTGCTCAGCCTCCTCATGATGGGCGGCGCCACCTTCGCCATGGGCCTGCTGCCCACCCACGCGAGCATCGGCGTCGGAGCCCCGGTCCTGCTGACCCTGCTGCGCCTGATCCAGGGCTTCGCGCTCGGCGGTGAGTGGGGCGGTGCGGTGCTGCTGGTATCCGAGCACGGCGACGACAAGAACCGCGGCTTCTGGGCGTCCTGGCCCCAGGCCGGCGCTCCCGGCGGCAACCTGCTCGCCACCGGCGTCCTCGCCCTGCTGGCCGCCGTCCAGTCCGACGAGGCCTTCCTCGCCTGGGGCTGGCGGATCCCGTTCCTGCTCTCCGGCGTGCTCGTGGTGATCGGCCTGTGGATCCGGGTGTCGGTCTCCGAAACCCCGCTCTTCCTCGAAGCCCAGGCCAAGGCCGCCGAACAAGCCGCCGCCGGCACCCGCGGCGACGCGAAGCCGCCCGTGGTGGAGGTGTTCCGGACGAACTGGCGAGGTGTCCTCACCGCGATCGGCACCCGCCTCGGCGAGAACATCTCGTACTACGTCATCACCGCCTTCCTGCTCGTCTACGTGACCACCCACCTCGGCCTGTCCAAGAGCGACGGCCTGAACGCCGTCCTCATCGGCTCCGCCGTCCACTTCGTCACGATCCCGGCATGGGGCGCGCTGTCCGACCGGATCGGCCGCCGCCCGGTCACGCTCATCGGCTCCCTCGGCATGACCGGCTGGGCCTTCGCCTTCTTCGCGATGCTCGACTCCAAGTCCTTCCCGGTCATCGCCGCCGCCGTCACCATAGGGCTGCTCTTCCACGGTGCGATGTACGGACCCCAGGCGGCCTTCATCTCCGAGATGTTCGACACCGAGGTCCGCTACTCGGGCGCCTCGATGGGATCCCAGCTCGCCTCCATCATCGGCGGCGCCCTCGCCCCGATCATCGCGGTGGCCCTGCTCGAGGACTACGACTCCTCGCTGCCGATCTCGATCTACCTCGCGGCGGCGGCGCTCTTCACGAGCGCCACCGTGCTCATCGCCCGGGAAACCCGCGGGCGTAACCTGGCCGGGTCGTACGGCGCGAGCCCGGTGCCGGTTCCCGGCAGCCGCCGGGCCGGGGCCGAAGCCGAGCTGACGTCCCCCGGCAACTAGCCGAGGCACCCCCGCCGGTCGCCGCCGCTGTCGTCAGCGGCGGCGGCCGGCCCCGTACCCCGGAGAGCCCGACATGCCGACCACCGCGAAGAGCCCCGGCGACGGCGAGGCATGGACCGCCCTGCGCCGGCTCCTGGACCTGCTGGCCGAGGGCGCGCCGGCCGAACACTTCGCGGGGCCGGCCGAAGCCGCCCGGCAGGCGGGCCTGCCCGCCGCGCGGACGCAGGAGATAGCCGAGGCGACCCGGGTGGCGCTCGCCATCCGCCGCACGCTCAGCCAGCACCGCCGCCGCGAGGCCGAACTCGCGGCCCTCTTCGACACCGCCGGGGACCTCGCTGCGCTGCGCCACCTGGACGCCGTCCTGCGGGCCATCGTCCACCGGGCCAAACTCCTCCTCGGTACGGACGTCACCTACCTGTCCCTCAACGACGACGAAGCCGGCGACACCTACATGCGGGTGACCGACGGCTCCGTCTCCGCCGCCTTCCAGCAGGTGCGCCTGGGCATGGGGGAGGGCCTGGGCGGGCTCGTCGCCGAGACGGCCCGCCCCTACACGACCGGCGACTACCGCGACGACCCGCGGTTCAAGCACACCGCCACGATCGACAGCGCCGTCGCGGAAGAGGGGCTGCGCGCCATCCTCGGAGTCCCGCTGCGCCTGGGCACCCGCGTGATCGGCGTCCTCTACGCCGCCGACCGCACCGCCCGCACCTTCACCCAGGACGAGGTCGCCCTGCTGGCCTCGCTCGCCGACCACGCCGCCATCGCCATCGACAGCGCCCGGCTCCTGGAGGAGACCCGTACCGCACTGGTCGACCTCAACGAGGCCTCCCGGACCATCGAGGCCCACAGCCGGGCCATGCGGCGCGCCGAGGACGCCCACGACCGGCTGACCGATCTGGTGCTGCGCGGAGCGGGCATCACCGAGGTCGCCACCGCCATCGGCGCCGTCCTGCAGGGCGGCACGCTCATCCACGACGCCGACGGAACCGAACTCGCCCGGGCGGGCGCCGACCCGCAGCCTCCGCCCCCGCAGGCGGTGGCCGCCTCGCGGGCGGGCGGGCGCGCGGTACCCGTCCACGGCACGTGGGTGTGCGCGGTCCTCGCGGGACACGAACTCCTCGGCAGTATCGCCCTCACAGGCCGCCCCGACCTCGACGACGCCGACCGCAGACTCTTCGAACGGGCCAGCGTCGTCACGGCCCTGCTGCTCCTCCTGCGCCGCTCGGTCGCCGAAACCGAGGACCGGGTACGGGGCGAGCTGCTGGGCGACCTCCTCACCCGGTCCGCCGACCCCGCAGGTCTGTCGGCCCGCGCCCGCCGCCTCGGCGTGGACCTCGGCCGGCCGCACGCCGTGTTCGTCCTGCACGCGGACGCGGTCCCCCGCCCGCGACTGCTGGCGGCGGCCGCCCGCACCGCGCAGGCGCGCAAGGGACTGGCCGGACAGCACCACGACGACGTCGTCCTCATCTGCCCCTCCGACACCCCCAGCCCCTGCGCGTCCTCGCTCGCCACCGAACTGGGCCAAGCCGTGGCAGCCCCCGTCACCGTCGGGGCGGCCGGCCGGCCGGTGACCGGCCCTCTTGACTTCGCCGAGGCGCACGCGGAAGCACGCCGCTGCCTCGCGGCCCTGCACGCCCTGGGCCACCGGGGGACCGGGGCCGCCCTCGCGGACCTGGGCTTCGTCGGCCTGCTGCTCGGCGACCAGACGGACCTGGGAGGGTACGTACGGCAGACCCTGGGCCCGCTCCTGGACTACGACGCGAAGCGCGGCACCGACCTCACCCACACCCTGCGGACCTACTTCGCGCTCGGCATGAGCCAGGCCAAGACCCGGGCCGCGCTCCACGTCCACGTCAACACGGTCGTGCAGCGCCTGGACCGCATCGGGCGGCTCCTCGGGCGGGACTGGCACCTCCCCGAGCGGGCACTGGAACTGCAACTGGCCCTGCGCATCCACCAGGTGTCGGCGGTCGGCGGATCCGGGGAGGACGGCAACCAGCCGGTCCAGGTCCGCTGATACCGATTCGGTTGCGACCGCCGGCCCGCTCGTACCCGACCCGCTCGTGCGGCAGTTGCAGGGTCATGGAAGCCTCCACCCCAGAGACGTACGCAGTGCTCGACGGCGCGTACTGGCTCGACCCCGCCGACGGTGACTTCGCCCCCTGCGTCCACTGCGCGCTCCTCCACCGGAGCCTCGCGCCCGCTGCCCCGCAGGAGCCCGGGCAGGACGGGGCAGCCGGGCAAGACGGGACAGCCGGCCAGGACGGGGCAGCCGGCCAAGACGACCAAGAAGGGCTGCTCGACCGGCTCCAGACCGCCCTCACCTGCGGGAACGCAAGCAGGTTGCGGGCCGTCATGCTCAGCTGCGCGGTCGGCACCGTCATCGTGGGAGCGGCCGCGACGCTGCGTCGCTGAGCGGCGAACGGCTTTGATCCACAACGGGGTTGTTGCCTAGCATGTGCACGCCATACGCACCTTCGCGTGCCCAGCCCGACGAAAGCACCCCATGCGCATCCAGCGGACCCTCACCGCGACCGTTCTCCTCGCGTTCCTCGCCACCACGCTCGCGGCCTGCGAGGACGCGGAGCCCGGCCGGTCGGCGACCGTACCGCCGGGGGTGGGCGGCCCGTCGGCGCCGGCGCCCGCGTCCCTCGCCGAGGCCCAGAAGTACGTCCAGCAGTACGCGTCGTGCGAGAAGATGGGCACGGAGCCGGGCGACAGCCGGCTGCCGCTGACCGACCTGACGACCGTCGGCGCGTGGTCGGTGACCGAGCGCGGCGTGTGCAGCGACCGCACCGAGCAGGGCGAGATCGTCTTCTACATGGCCTCGGACATGAAGGAGTTCCAGGCGGGCTACAAGAAGCGCGTCATGGACAAGATCGCCGGGGGCGACGGCTCGTACGGTCTCCACAGCCGGGTGTTCGTGGGCCGGAACTTCGCCGTCACCCCGACGGAGACCAAGACGGCCCTCGCCCTGGCTGCGGCGTCGGAGCTGCGCATCCTCACCTGCAACCCCACCTTCGGCGTCCCCAAGGGGTACAAGAAGGAGCAGGCGCTGGTCGAGGGCTGCGTGCTCAGCGATTTCGTCGGGAGCGCGGACGGCAAGGGCAGCCCGAACTTCGAGACGCCGCAGGAGGACCCGGCCGCCGCGGGCGGGGCGTCCGCGAAGCCGGGGCAGCCGGCGCAGGGCAGCCTCGGCCTGCCCCGGGCGGACAGCCTCGGCGAGCTCAAGAAGCTCGTCCACCCGCACACCGTCGACTGCACGAACATGTCCACCGCTCCCGACGCCGTGGCCGTCGAGTCCATCGACTACGTGCCGGTCGTGGCGGGGGAGCAGCTCGCGTGGGGCATCAAGGAGCGCGCCGTCTGCGGGGACATGGCGGGGGAGCGGCGGGCCCACAACCTGAACTGGCTCGACGTCGTCCGCGACATGAAGCTGCTGCAGACCAAGGCCAAGGCCGCCCAGCAGGCCGACCTGAAGGACGACGGCCGCCTCAAGGCCACTGCCAGCAGGCTCCTGGTCGGCGAGAACATCGCCGTGGAGACCAATAGCGCCTCGGTCCGGCACGGCCTCTACCAGCTGCAGTTCCTCACCCTGAACTGCGAACCCGGATTCAGCGCCCCGGCCGGCTACCGGCTGGAGAAGTCCCAGGTCGAGGGCTGCGTCCTCACCAACTACGAGCGGCGCTGACAGGGCCGGCCAGCCGACCAGCCGACCAGCCGGCCAGCCGGCCGGCTGGCCGACGCCGCTACGCGAAGCGGGTGGTGTCGCCCGCGCCCACGCGGACGATCTCGGCCTCGCCGCTGGAGAAGTCGATGACGGTGGTGGGCTTGGTCCCGCACTCACCCGAGTCGACGACCGCGTCCACCAGGTGCTCGAGGCGCTCCTTGATCTCCCAGCCCTGCGTCATGGGTTCGTCCTCGTCAGGCAGCAGCAGGGTGCTGGAGAGCAGGGGCTCGCCGAGTTCGGCGAGCAGCGCCTGGGTGACGGCGTGGTCGGGGATCCGTACGCCCACCGTCTTCTTCTTCGGGTGCATCAGCTGACGCGGTACTTCGTTCGTCGCCCGGAGGATGAAGGTGAACGGGCCCGGCGTCGACGCCTTGATCGCCCGGAACACGTCGTTGTCGAGGTGCACGAACTGGCCCAGCTGGGCGAAGTTCTGGCAGACGAGGGTGAAGTGGTGCCGCTCGTCGAGGTTGCGGATCGACCGGATCCGGGCCATGCCCTCACGGTTGCCCAGCTGGCAGCCCAGCGCGAAGCAGGAGTCCGTGGGGTACGCGACGAGCGCGCCGGACCGGATGCTGTCGGCCACGCTGCCGATCGTGCGCGGCTGGGGGTTCTCGGGGTGCACATCGAAGTACTTCGCCATCCACCGAGCCTACCCGCCACCCGCGCCACCGATGTCACCCGCGTCACCCGGGCATCGTGGTCACCCGCGTCACCCGGATATGGGGCGGGCCCGGACCCCGAGGGCGGGCACCTGCTGGCTGCTCGACGCCAGCATGCGGACCTCGCCCTGGTCGCTGATCTCCGCCTGCACGATGCCGGTCTCGTCGCAGTAGACGGGGTGACCGCCGGGGCCGGTGCGCTCCGTACGGCTCACCACCACCACGTCCTGGCCCTCCTCGGCGCCGTCGGGGAACACCAGCTCGTACTGCTCCGCGTGCATGTCGTTCCCTCCGGCAGGTCCGCCTCTGGCAGCTGCGGACGGCAGGCCGCCCGCCGTTTCATCATGCGGGCCGTACGCCATGACCGCATCGCCGTGCGATCACGGAGGGTGACCCCGGCGCGAGGGCGGCGAAGTGCTGCTAAAATGCACCCGTTGGCCTTCGGAGGGCGCATCCCGCGCACGCGTCCGGAGGCTTTTTTCATGCCTGCTTCCACCTCCGGGCCCACCACGCCCGCTGCCACCGCCACCGGATACCGCGACCTGCTGCGCAACCGCGAGTTCGCCGGACTGTACGTCGGCTTCACCCTGACGGCCGCCGCGACCACCCTCTCGGGCTTCGCGCTCGGCACCCTCGTCAACCAGCAGACCCATTCGCCGTTCCTGACGGCCGTGAGCATGTACGGCGCCACCTTCGCGACGGTGCTGGGCGCGCTGACGCTGATGTCCGTCGCGGACGGGAGACGTCCGCGGCGCACCCTGGTCGTGCTCCAGTTCCTCGCGCTGGCGGGCGTCGCCGCCCAGGCCGTGCCCGGCCTGCCGCTGGCCGTCCGGTTCGCCCTGCTGCTGGTGCTCGGGTTCTTCCAGTCCCTGGGAACCGGCACCCGGATGGGGCTGCTCGCCGAAGTGGTGCCCGATTCCGCCTACGTCATGGCCCGTTCGCTGATGAACATCACCGCGGGCGGCACGGCGATCCTCGGCTACGCGACCGGGGCCGTGCTGCTGCGGTACCTGACCCCGCAGGGGCTCTTCGCCGTCGCCGCCGCCCTGACCGCACTCGCACTGGCCGTGGTGGCGGCGACCGTACGGGAGCACTCGATCCGCCTGACCCGCCGTCCCGGGCCGCGCCAGACCTGGACCACCAACGCCGCGCTCCTCGCCGACCCCGCCCGACGCCGCCTGCTCCTCAACCTGTGGGTCCCCAACGGGCTGATCGTCGGCTGCGAGGCGCTGTTCCTCTCCTACGACCCGGCCCACGCCGGGACCTTCCTGGCCGCCGGATCGGCGGGCATGCTCCTCGGCGACCTGACCGTCGGCCGCCTGCTCACCGCCGGCCGGCGCCGCCGCTGCGCCTTCGCGCTGCGGCTGCTGCTCGCCGTCCCGTTCCTGCTCTTCGCGTTCCACCCGCCGGTCGTGCTCGCGGCGGTCGCGGTGTTCCTTTCCGGAGCCGGTTTCGCGGCCACCCTGCCCCTGCAGGAGCGGCTGCTCGAGCTGACCCCCGACCCGGTCCGCGGCCAGGTGCAGGGCGTGGAGTCGGCCGGCCGGATGACCTGGCAGGGCATCGGCGCCGCGCTCGCGGGCGGCGCCGCCCAGTACCTCGGCCCCGGTACCGCGATCACCGTCGTGGCCGCCGCCTCCGTGGCGATCACCCTCGTCTCGGCCGACGGCGGCACGCGTCACGCGCCGGTGCGCGCCGCCTCGTAGCGGGGCCGGCCTCCTCCTCCGCGTCTGCGCGGGCCCCGCCCGGACAGTGCGCCGGGCGGGGCCTTGGAGCGCGGCGGGATCGCCTGCGGGTCGCCTGCGGGTCGCCTGCGGGTCGCCTGTGGGTCGCCTGTGGGTCGCCGGTGGAGCGTCAGCCGGTCGGGAAGCTGTCCGCGGTGCGGATGCGGTCGCGGATCCAGACGCCGGCCGGCTTGAGCGAACCGGTGCCCGCCCACGGGCCGTTGCTGTTGCACGTGCCCGTCGTGAACACCGCGCCGGTGCGGTTGTCGTCGGAGAAGTTCCAGTTGGTCCAGCTGATCTTCTTGGCCGCCATCAGGTCGAGGTACTTCTGCGACATGGTGAAGTCGTTGCCGCCCTCACCCGCGTAGTTCTGGGTCCCGAACTCCGTGACGAACACGGGGATCCGGTCGGCGGCGCGGGAGAGGGTGTCGAGGTACTCCTCGCGGTGCGAGTACGCGTAGAAGTGGAACGTGTACATGATGTTGGACGCGTTCACCGGGTTGTTGACGACCTCGGTCTCGTCGGCGCCGTCGGAGACGCCGAGGGAGGACCAGCCGCGGGTGCCCACGAGGACCGGGGCGTCGGAGTCGATGTTCCGGATGACCGGGATGAGCTGCTCCGCGTAGCTCTTGACCGCGGCCCAGCCCACACCGCTCGGCTCGTTGGCGATCTCGTAGAAGATGTTGTTCTTGCCCTGGTGGCGGTTGGCGATCGCGCTGAAGAAGGTCTTGGCCCGGGCAAGGTTGTAGTTCGGGTCACCCGGGTCGAGCATGTGCCAGTCGACGATCACGTACATGCCCCGGGCCGTCGCCTGCTCGATGAGCGAGTGGGCGAGGTCGGTGAACTTCTGCGGGTCCGTCTCGTAGCCGCCCTCCTGGACGTACGTGGAGACGCGCAGCACGTCGGCGTTCCAGTCCTTCGCGAGGGCGTCGAGCGAACCGCTGGTGAGGCACTGCGCGTACCACTGCGTGCCGTGGGTGCTCATGCCGCGCAGCTGGACGGGCTTGCCGTACTGGTTGCAGAGCTTGGTACCGCAGACCGTGAGCCGGCCGTTGATGCCGACCGGGGTGGTGCCGGGCACGGGCGGGGTGGTTCCGGCATCGACCGCGAGGTGGTCGACGTTGGGGCCGCCGCTCGCGGTGGTGGCGGTGGCCCGGATGGTGTTGGCGCCGGCCCTGAGGGCGGCGCTCAGGCTGGTGGTGGACCAGCTGGTCCAGGCGCCGGTGCCGTTGAACGCCTTGTTCGGGGCGACGGCCGTGCCGTTGACCGTGATGGTCATCGGCCGGTTGGAGGTGGTGCCGTTGGCGTAGCGCAGCGTGAGGGTGGCGGTGGCGGCCTGGGCCGAGTTGACGGTCCACTCGACGTAACTGCCGCTGGCGTTCTCGTAGTTGACGAAGCCGCTGCCGGTGAAGCCGGTGTGGTTGGACTCGGCCGCGCCTCGGGAGATGGCGGCGTTCTCGGCCTCGTGGGTGACGGGGGCGGCCGCCGCGCCCGAGGCGCCGGGTGCGGCGGTGAGGCCTATGAGCAGTGCGCCGATGAGGGTTCCGGCTCCGGCGAGGGAACGCAGCCGAACGCGTGGGGGTCTCAAGGTGTCTCCATCCCATTGACGGCCCGAGGACCGTAAGGAAACTTTCCTAATGGAATGGAATAGCAGCGTCCGGCAGGGCGGCACAAGACCCCGTGCACGCGGTCCACGGACGGGGACGTGCGGTCGGGCCCCCTTCACGGGGACACGGCGGCCCCCAGCGAATCCGCGGCCAGCGCCCTGGGCGCCCCCTTCTCGTAGAAGACCTCGAGCGCCGTGATCCGGAACCCGGCCGCGGTCAGCATGCCGGCGGGCTGCCGGGTGAGGTGACAGCCGCCGAGGAGGCGCTTGTTCAGCGGCTCGAGCCGCCGCTGCCAGCGGCGTACGCCCTCGTCCCCCTCCGGGGCCAGCCCGTGTTCCACGAAGTGCAGGGTCCCCCCGGGCTTGAGGACGCGCCGTACCTCGCGCAGCGCCGCGCCGGCATCGGGGATGGTGCACAGCGTCCACGTGGACAGGGCGCTGTCGAAGGTGTCGTCCTCGAACGGCAGCGACTGGCCGTCCAGCCCGGCACGCCGTACCGGCACGCGCGCCGCCGCGACCCGGTCGGCGGCGAGCCGCCAGCCGAGATCGGACGGCTCGATCGCGGCCACGCCGGTGACGGACGGCGGGTAGAAGGGCACGTTGTGGCCCGTACCGAAGCCGATCTCCACGACCTCGCCCGTCAGGCCCCCGCAGACCCTGCGCCTCAGCGCCTCGGCCGTCTTGACCCCGCAGGCGGCGTTGATGATCCGCGGCAGGACCCGTTCGGTGTAGAACCCCATGTCGGCCTCCCTGGGGCTGGTCGGGCGGTCCGGCGGGGTGGTGCCGTGCCCCAACACGGCACCACCCAGGGGCAACAGGCGTGTCAGACGTTGATGCAGGTGTTGCCGCCGGCCGGGTTGAGCGCCCCGATGATGTTGACGGAGTTGCCGCACACGTTGATCGGGATGTGAATGGGAACCTGGATCAGGTTTCCGGAGAGAACGCCGGGGGAGCCGGCCGCAATACCCGAGGCTCCGGCGTCGGCCGACGCGACCGAGGCACCACCGAGGAGCGCAAAACCGACGGCGAGGGCCAGCCCGGCACTCTTCAGGACACGCGACATGTGAAGTCTCCTTGTACAGACTGAAAGCGCAGCCAGCTGCGCACGGCCCCGGACGGGGTCCGCATCTTGTCTTCGGCAGCCACCACCCCCGGCGCCCGGTGATGCACGCCTTATTCCCCCGAAGGAGTGCCCCGGGCGGCTGCATTCGGCGGCACCGGAAACCTCGGCGTGGCGCGGTTACGCATCCGGTCCGGGCGTTCGCCGGTGTGCGGCTCCCGGGGCGTCTGACGGGTCGTAGGGGCCGTGCCATGCGCCGAAGCCCATGTCGGACGGGACGGGCGGGGGACGAGGGGCGGAAGTGACGGCCGTTCGCGTGGATTTGCGGAGGGTCCGAACTCGGGTGCCAGGGCCTGCCGGAATCGGGAGATACCTCTGGTGCCTCCGACCCGAGGAGAGAGAAGCGCATGAAGAACCGACTCGCACTCGCCGGATCTGCCGTAGTCGCAAGTGTCGGACTGTGCGCGGTGGCCGCGCCCGCCGTGGCGCAGGTCCCGTTGAACCTCAGCGTCGGCTGCGGAGACGTCGCCGGGCTCATCACGGCCATCGGGCAGGTGAACGCCCATGCCGACGGCGGCACGATCACCCTGGCCAAGGACTGCGCCTACCGCTTCCAGGACGACTTCGAGGACTCGGGCACCGCACTGCCGGCCATCACCGGGAAGGTCGCCGTCGTCGGACAGAACTCGACCCTGATCCGCTCCGCGCGCGAAGGCCTCCCGTACTTCCGCATCCTCACGGTCAGCGCAGGGGGCCGGCTCACCCTGAAGGGCGTCAGTGTGACCGGCGGCCACACCGAGGGAGACGGCGCGGGCATCGCCAACGCGGGAACGCTGCGGCTGGAGGCCAGCAGGGTCGTGGGCAACCAGGCGGGCGGGGACGGCGGGGGCATCGCCAACGACGGCGGGGACGTCACGCTCGTCGACAGCAAGGTCCTGGTGAACGTGGCCACCTCCGCGGCGGGCGAACCCGGGGACGGCGGCGGCCTCAGCAACAGCGAGACGGGCACCCTCACGCTGAGGAAGAGCACCGTCGCGGGCAACACGGCCGACGAGGACGGCGGCGGCATCCAGAACCACGGCACGCTGACCGTCGAGCACAGCCACTTCACGAACAACGAGGCCCGTGACGACGACGGCGGCGGCATCAACAACCTCGGCACCGCGCAGATCGAGCACAGCAGGATCATCGAGAACTGGGCCGGAATCGACGGCGGTGGCATCGCCAACGGTGAGGACGGGACGCTGGAGGCCGAGAACTCGTTCCTCATCGGCAACAAGGCGGGCAACGACGGCGGCGCCCTCCACAACGAAGGCACCGCGACGCTGTGGAAGAGCAAGGTCGAGAGGAACTCGTCGGGCCGCGACGGCGGTGGCATCAACAACGAGCAGGTGGCGGGGGCCGACACCACGCGGCTGACGCTCGAACGCACGACCGTCTCGGAGAACCGTGCGGCCGGTGTGGGCGGCGGCATCAACAACCGGGTCGGGGCCACGGTGACCCTCACGGACAGCAAGATCGTCAAGAACCTGCCCGAGAACTGTGCCGGAACGGTCCCGGGCTGCTCCTGACAGGCACGTCGCGGCAGGTGGAGCACATGGAGCTGCCACGGGCGAGGGGGAGTGGTCGGATCGGTGCATGAACGATCCGTACGCGATTGACGTCCTGGCCGTATCGGCTCCAGCCGGCCTCGCCGAGCGGCGGGCGGCCCGCCGCACGGCGGCCGCCCATGCCGCGAACGCCGAGGAGCTGGAGGTCCTCCTCGACATGCTCGGACTCCACCCCGACCACGACGCCTCCGCCTCGGGCGGGACGGGCGCCCCCTTGCGCCCCCGGTGCCCGTAGGCCGTACGCGCGCACGGGACCATGCGCCCGACGCCCGACGCCCGACGCCCGACGCCCGACGCCCGACGCCCGACGCCCGACGCCCGACGCCCGACGCCCGACGCCCGACGCCCGACGCCCGACGCCA
>NZ_JBVJFA010000017.1:0-34821 GCF_055588085.1 Streptomyces sp. NPDC046303 | reverse complement strand
CCGCTGGCGCCGGGAGGGCCGGCGGCCCCCGGCGCCTGCGGGTGCCTCACATGGTGTCGACGGGGCGGCCGGATGCGGCCAGGGCGATCTCCGCGTCCACGGCGGCGAGTTCGTCCTGGCGGCCCATCAGGACGAGCTGCTCCCGGTAGTGCGACAAACACGTCAGCAGGAGCGGCGCCCGCTCGGGCTCCATCGCGTACATGCGGCGCGCTGCGGCCACGGACTCGGCCCGCAGGGCCAGCGCCGTCTCCTCCTGGTGGGCGAACTCCTGGCGGCTGTACTCGTACAGCGCGACCGCGAGCAGGGGCAGATACGCCAGGGGGCTCACCCGGACGAGAACGCGATAGGCGGCGACCTGCTGCCGGACCGGCAGCGTCTCCGATCCGAGGAGGGCCACCCGGGCTCGCAGGACCGCGTCGTGGTTGATCTTCGCCGTGTGATTCATGAGGGAGATTCTGAAAGCCGCACAGGCGTCCGAACAAGGGCGATCCGCTGTGCTGTCCGTCCTACGAAAACACCGCCTGACCTGTCATGATGGATACGTCTTCACCCCTGTGCCCGCCCGGCGGGAGCCGCCCCTCAGTGGACGGGGCCCTCGGCCCGGAGGTCGCGGAGCAGGGCGCGTTCGACCGGGCTGAAGGGAACGTCGGGACGCAGGCGTTCCGGGTGACCCGGTGGCGGGCCGTCGAGGGGGAGCGGCCTCGGCTCGGCCTCGGCGAGGCGCAGTGTCTCCCCGTGCAAGTGGAGGGTGCCGAAGCAGACCAGGCTCTCCCACACCACGCCCGCCCAGCGCCGTGCGAGGGAAGACCGCCGGGACCCCTTGGGCCGTCTGCCGGGTCGCATGTCCACTGTTACCCCATTCGTCGGAACGATCATGCTCCGGGGAATGCTTCCGGCCCGCCCTGGGACCCCGCTCGACATCGCCTCGGGATGCGCTAGAGAAGGGCCAGCAGCGCCGCCCGGTCGGTCTTGCCGTTGGCGGTGACGGGCAGGGCGGGCACCGACCTGACCTCCTGCGGCACCATGTACGCGGGCAGCGCGTCCGCGCAGAAGGCGCGGACCTGGGCGGCGTCCGCGGCCGCGCCCCCCGCACCCGGCACCGGGACGACGAACGCGCACAGCACGGCTCCGTCGGAGCCGCGCTCCTCGGTGAACACCGCCGCCGCGGCCGTCCCGGGCAGTTCCAGCAGCCGGCGTTCCACCTCGCCGAGCTCCACCCGGTTGCCGCGGATCTGCACCTGGGAGTCCGTCCGCCCCTTCAGCCGGAAGGCGCCGTCCGGGTCGCGGTAGGCGAGGTCCCCGGTGCGCAGCAGCGGCTGCCCGGAGCGCGGCTCCAGCGGATCGGGCGCCAGCGCCGCAGCGGTGGCCCGCGGGTCGTCCCAGTACCCGGAGAAGAGCGCGGGCGTCCGCAGCAGGATCTCCCCGGTGACGTACGGCTCGTCGACGACCCGGCCGCCGGCGTCGACCAGCAGCATCTCCGCGCCGGTGTGGGCGACACCGATGGACAGGTCGGTCTCGTCCGCGGGCAGCGGCCGGGGCACTGCGGCGAAGGAGGCGGCCATGGACTCGGTGCTGCCGTAGCAGTTGACGATCCGCAGGTCGGGCCGGACCTCCTGGATGCGGCGCAGCTGCGGCAGGGGGAACTTCTCACCGCAGAACAGGATCGTGCGCAGGGCGTCCAGCGCCACGAGCCGGTCGGTGTCGCGGCGCAGTACGGAAGTCCACAGCGACGGCACCCCGTTGACCTGGGTGGCGCCCGTCTCGCGCAGCGCGGACAGGAAGCGCCGCGGCCAGCGCACCACCTCGGGCGGGAGAGGTACCACGGCGGCGCCGGCGCCGAGGGCCATGCCGAAGTTCAGCAGCGAGAAGTCGAACTGCAGCGGCGAGGTGGAGGCCACCCGGTCGTGCTCGGTGACCAGCCGCTCGGCCAGCATGCCGCGGTAGAAGGCCACGACCGCGCGGTGGCTCATCACCACGCCCTTCGGCCGTCCCGTGGTGCCCGAGGTGAAGATGATGTACGCCGGGTCGGTCACCGACCGCCCGGTGCGCCGCCGCTGCCCCCGGGGTGCGGGCGCCCGTCCGGCGCTCACCCCGTCCGCCGTGAAGGTGGCGGTGCCCGCGCCCCCGGGCAGCTCCGTGGCGGGGGTCCCGGCATCGCGCAGGTGCAGCACCGGATCCGTCGCGGCGACGATCGACAGCAGCCGCTCCCGCGGGGTCTGCGGGCTGACCGGGATGAACGCGGCGCCCAGCGTGGAGCAGGCCAGCAGCGCGGCGAGGGCCGCGGCGGAGGCGTCCGCCTCCAGGACGACGCGGTCACCGACACCGACCCCCAGCGCGGCCAGCCCGTCGCTGAGGACACCCACCGCCGTGGCCAGTTCCCGATAGGTGGTCTCCCGTGGGCCGCTATCGGCCGGCTCGATGACGGCCGGCCGGTCGGGAAAATCCGCCACGGCCGCCAGCAGGAATTCGTGCAGGAATTCCGCAGGTGACGCGCCATAAGACGGGGACAGTCGGTCGCCGTGGTTCATCCGGATCTCCCATTCGTCCTCACAGTGCGTCAATTGCCGCACTGGACATGCTTCAACAGGTTGTGTAATCGTCTCTCCAGTGGCGGAAAAAAGTTTCCGCAATGCAGAATTATCGATGCTCTTTCGAGTAATGCCGGAGCAATACCGGAGCGTTGGTGGACCGCCACTGGAAAGCCGCTTGAGAAGCACTGGAAAACATTTCGCATGACACCGGAATTGGAGGTCGGTCCCCATATGTTTCAGGCCATTCCGCTTTCGCTGGGCCAGCTGTCGGTCTGGCACGACATCCGGGATCTGCCCCCGGCCAGACGTCACGAGCCCAACAACGCCGCCGTGTGGACCCTCCCCGCGGACACCGGCGTGCGCCAGGTGCGGAGCGCCCTCGGCGCGCTGGCCCGCCGGCACCCCTCGCTGCGCACCCGCTACGACCTGACCGACCCCGACGCGCCGCGCCAGCTGCCGGCCGACGAGACCGCCACCGCCGTGCTCGACCGGGCCGAGGCCGATCCGGGCGACCCCGGCCACGCCGGCGCCGCCGCCGAACTCGCCGCCCGCCCCTTCGACCTCGGTTCCGAACACGGCTGGCGCGCCCGCCTGTTGACCCAGGGGGACACGGCCCGCGCGCTGGTCTTCGTCAAGCACCACATCGTCGCCGACGCCTGGGCGCAGGAACTGCTCCGCACCCAGTTGTCCCAGGCCCTCGCCGGTGCCGCCCCCGCGGCCACGGCCGAGGCGCCGGCGCCGGGCCCGGCCGAGCTCGCCGCCGAGCAGTTCTCCGCGTCCGGGCTCAGCCGCCAGGCCGCGGCCCTGCGGCACTGGGAGCGGCTGCACGCCGACTCGCCGCGCACCGCCCTCCCGCACCGGCCCGCCGACCGCGGCACCGCCGTGCAGGCCACCCTCCGCTCGGCCCCCGCCCTGTCCGCCGCCCGCGTCCTCGCCGACCGGGCCGGTGTCTCCGTCGCCTGCGTGGTCCTCGCCGCGTACGCCCGCTCCGTGGCCCGGCTGTGCGCCGACGGGCAGGCCGAACCCGAGGCCCTGACCGTCCAGTTGATGAGCGCCAACCGGTTCACACCACGCTGGAAGGGACTGGTCACCTCCATGAACCAGTGGGCGCCCGCGCTGCTTCCGCTGCCGGCCGCCACCAACCTCGTCGGCCTCGCCCGCGCCGCCCACTGGAGCAGCCTCACCGCCTTCCGGCACGGCATGCACGACGTCACCGCCGTGGCCCGGCTCCGTGACCGGGCCGGCGCCCCCGAACCCACCTGCGCCTACAACTTCGTAGCCCTGCCCGACGGCGCTTCCGCCGCGGACGCCCGCACCCTGCCCGACCCGGGCGACCAGAGCCCCGGCCTCCGCTGGGAGACCCCGTTCACCACCATCGGACCGCGCTGCTACGCCCGCGCCGACGACTTCGGCGGCGTGCTGTCCGTACGGCTGACCGTCAGGGACCTCGGCCGGGACCAGGCCGCCGCCCTCCTGTGGGACCTGCACGCACGGCTGCTCGCCGAAGGGAAGACGGCATGACCGCGCCCACCGCACCCGTATCCGACCCCGCCACCGCCGCCCCGCGCCCGAGCCTGTGGCGCAACACCGACTTCCTCAAGCTGTGGACCGGCCAGACCGTGTCCCAGTGCGGCACCTACGTCACCCAGCTCGCGCTGCCGTTCGTCGCCCTGACCGTGTTCGACGCCTCGCCCGCCCAGGTCGGCACCCTGGCCGCCGTGCAGTTCCTGCCCGTCCTGCTGCTCACCGTGTTCGCGGGCCGCTGGGTGGACCGCCGCAGGCGCCGGCCCCTGCTCGTCGGCGCCGACCTGGTCCGCGCCGCCGCCCTCGCCGCCGTACCGCTCGCCTGGTGGGCCGACGGCCTCACCCTCGGCCTGCTCTACACGGTCGCGTTCGCCATGGGCTGCTGCACCGCCCTCTTCGACGTCGCCTACCTCTCGTACCTGCCGAGCCTGGTCGACCGCCGGGACCTGGTCGCCGCCAACAGCAAGCTCCAGGGCAGCTACGCGGTCGCCCAGGTCGGCGGCCCCGGACTCGGCGGCCTCCTCATCCGCTTCGCCGGAGCCCCGCTCGCCCTGCTCATCGACGTGGCCTCGTACCTCGTCTCCGCGGTGTCCCTGCTGCTGATCCGCACCCGTGAGGACGCCCCGGCCCGGCCCCGCCCCGACGAGGACGGCGGGCTGCGCCGCCAGCTCGGCGCCGGATTCACCTTCATCCTCAAGGAACCGGCCCTGCGCCTGCTCACCTTCAAAGGCGCCTGGTTCAACCTGTGCGAACAGGCCCTGCTCACCGTCTTCCTGGTCTACGCCGTACGGGAACTCGGCCTCGGCGCCGGAGCCCTCGGCACCTGCATCGGCCTCGGCAGCCTGGGCGCCGTGCTCGGCACCGTCATCGCCCGCCGTGCCGGGCGGGCCCTGGGGGTCGCACGCGTCCTGGTCGGCTCCATGGCCCTCGGCTGCGCCGCCCCCGCCGCCATCCTCCTGCCCGACGGCGACGACCCGGGCTCCCTGGCCCTGATCACCGGCGCGTTCGCGGTGTTCAGCATCGGATTCACCGTCTTCAACGTCTACTTCGTCACCCTCCGGCAGACCGTCACCCCGCCCGACCGCCTCGGACGGGTCACCGCCGCCTACCGCACCCTGGCCTTCGGAACCTTCCCGCTGGGCGCCTGGGCGGGCGGCGCCCTCGCCGAACAACTGGGCCTGCGCACCGCACTCGTCGTGGTCTGCGCCGCCTTCGCGACGGGCTGGCTGCTCTTCGCCGCCTCGTCGCGCGTGCTGAAGCCCCTGACCGTCGCCCTCGACTGAGCAACACCGTCGCCTTCCCGCCGCTCACCCTCTGGAGGCTCCGCCATGCCCGAACACGTCATCGTCATCCACCGGTGGACCGACCGCTACGCCGACTACGCCGCCTACATCGACCACACCGTCCACCGCGTCAGCTACCTCACCACCGAGCGCGCCGCCCGCTCGCTCCCCACCGGCCTGGCCGCCGCGGTCGCCCTGGTCGACAGCACCGAGAACGCGCCGGCGGTCCGCGCCCGGGTCGACGAGCTGGTGGCCCGCAGCGGCCCGCCCACCCGGATCGTCGCCCTCCAGGAGACCGACCTGGACCTCGCCGCCGACCTCCGCGCCGCCCACGGCCTGCCCGGCACGCACCCCGCCGACCTGGAGCCGCTGCGCGACAAGCTGGTCATGGCACGCCGGCTGCACGCCGCCGCGCTGCCCGCTCCCGCCACCGAGCCCGCCCCGGACCGCGCGGCCATCGAGGAGTTCGCCGCGCACCACGGCTGGCCCGTGCTGGTCAAGCCCCGCCGCGGCACCGCCAGCGCCGCCATCACCCGCCTCGACGACGCCGGGCAGCTCGCCGCGTACCGGCTGCCCGAGGGCACCGAGATGATCGTCCAGCCCTGGCAGCCGCACCAGGTGCTCCACGTCGACGGCGTTTACACCGGGTCCTGCCTCGGCGCCTGGCGAGCCTCCCGCTACCTGAACACCTGCCTGGAATTCACCTCCGGCAGCGCGCTCGGCTCCGTCGAAATCGACCACGAGGCCACCCTGGAAGCCGTCGGCGCGCTCACCCTCGCCACCGCCCGGGCCCTGTTCACCGGACCCTCCGTCTTCCACCTCGAACTCTTCCGCGACGAGCTCGGCGGGCTCTCCGTGCTCGAAATGGCCGCACGGCCCGGAGGCGCCGAAGTCCCCTTCGTCTGGCGCGAAGTGCACGGCATCGACCTGATGGCCGCCGCCTTCGCCCACCAGACCGGCCTGCCCGACACCTCCGGCAGCGCCGTCGACGACCCTTCGCAGGTTGCCGGCTGGCTGCTGGTGCCGCCGTCCGAGGCCACCCCCAGCCGAGTCCGCGCCGTCAGCTCCCACCAGGGCGAAGGCCCCTACGCCGAAGCACTCCCGGCCGTCGGCGCCCTCCTCACCGGCGGCGGGTACGAGCACGCCGGAGCCCGCTTCCGGTTCCGCGGCCACAGCGCCGCCGAGGTCGAGGCCGCCGTACGGCGCACCGCCCGCACCGCCCGGCTCGAGACCACCGCGCTCGATCCGCAAGCCCCCGCCCGCGTCGTCGTCGTGGGATGCGGCACCCCGGCCTACCGGACGTACTCCCTGGAGGCGGTGGCCGCCCGCGCCGAGACCGCACTCGTCCAGCCCGGGCCCGCCGACTGGCAGCTCCCGTACGTCCAGGACCGCCACCGCACCGCCGACACCTCGGACCCGGCGGCGACCGCCGCAGCCGTCGCCTCGCTGCTCGCCGGCCACCGCGGCCCCGCCGGAGTCCTCACCTGGGACGAGACGCTGCTGCGCACCACCGCCGAGGCCGCCGCCCGGCTCGGCCTGCCGCACATGGCCCCCGACGCTGTGGACCGCTGCCGGGACAAGCTCACCACCCGCCGCGTCCTGGGCGCCGCGGGAGTCCCCTCGGCCGGGTTCCGCCACGTCCGCACACCGGCCGAGGCCCTGGACGCCGCCGAGGCCCTCGGGTACCCCGTCGTCGTCAAGCCGCGCGCCCTGGCCGGCTCCATCGGGGTCACCCTCGCCGCCGACCCCCGCGAACTCGCCGCCGCCTTCGACCAGGCCGCCGGATCGTCCTTCCCCGGCATCACCGGACTCGACGGGGTGATCGTCGAGGAGTACCTGACCGGCCCCGAGATCAGCGTGGACTGCGCCGTCCGCGGCGGCCGGGCGGTGGTCGCCAACGTCGCCCGCAAGCGCCTCGGCTTCGCCCCCTACTTCGAGGAGGTCGGCCACCTCGTGGCGCCCTGGCGCCACGAAAGCTGGGCCGAAGCCGTCGAGACCGTGGTCACCGAGGCCCACGCGGCGCTCGGCATCCGCACCGGCCTCACCCACACCGAGCTCCGGCTCACCCCCACCGGACCGCGCGTCGTCGAGGTCAACGGCCGCCTCGGCGGGGACTTCATCCCGCTGCTCGGCGCCCTCGCCACCGGGGTCGACCTGGTCGCCGCCGCCTGCGACCTCGCCCTCGGCCGTACCCCGGACCTCGTCCCGACCCGGGACCGCTGCGCCGAGGTCACCTTCGTCTACCCGCCCCACGACGGGCAGGTCCGCTCCCTCGACCTCACCGCCGCCGAAGCCGTGCCCGGCGTCGAACGCGCCGTCGCCCTGGCCGCACCCGGCACCGAACTCCTGCTGCCGCCGCGCGGCATCGTGCCGCGGCTGGCCGCCCTGCTGGTCACCGGGGACACCCCCGAGCAGTGCGCCGCCGCGTCGGTGCGCGCGGCCCGGGCCGTACGCGCCGACGTCACCCCGCTCGTCACGGCCGCCGGCTGACACCCCGCCGCACCCCGCACAGCACAGCACAACGCCCGCACGGACGACAGCACCACGCAACGACCGTACGCACACCGAAGAAAGGCGATCACCATGTGGACCCTCGGAGTCAACGCACCTCCCACCGGCTGGCACGACACCGCCGCCTGCCTCGTCAACGGCGAAGGCGAGATCATCGCCTTCAGCGAGGAGGAGCGCATCAACCGCCACCGCCACTCGCTGTACCGCAAGCCCGTCAGCGCCGCCCGCCTCTGCCTCGACCGGGCCGGCATCAGCCCCGCCGACATCGACGTTGTCGCCCTGGGCTGGGACGTCGACCAGCTCTACCCCGGCCGCTTCACCAGCGACGCCGACTTCCTCGCGTACGCCGTCGGGATCGACTTCGGCAGCAGCCTCCCCGAGGTCGTCCGCGTCCCGCACCACGCCGCGCACGCCGCCTCCGCCTTCTACGCCTCGCCGTTCCGGAAGGCCGGCGTCCTGGTCATCGACGGCCACGGCGAGAACGAGTCCTCCAGCATCTGGACCTTCGAGGACGGCAAGGAGCCCCGCCAGGAGCGCTCCTGGGGCCGCACCGCCTCCCTCGGCTACGCCTACGACGCCGCCTCCACCTGGCTCGGCTTCTCCTTCCTCAACGCCGGCAAGACCATGGGCCTCGCCGCCTACGGCCGGGCCGCCGGGATGCCGGCCGAACAGCTCGTCGACATCCGAGACGAGGACTTCCGGCTCGCCATCGCCCCCCTGACCGAGGCGCCCGGCCAGGCCACCGCCGAGGACATCAAGCGGCAGTACGAGGCGCAGGTCGCCGCCTGGCGCGACCGCTACACCCGCATCGTCGGAGCCGACCGCCCGCAGGCGGACGAGGAGCACCTCCCCGACGACCCCAAGGCCGTGGCCGTCGCCTGGACCGCGCAGCGCATCATCGAGGAGACCGTCACCCACCTCAGCGCCCTCACCCGGAAGATCGCCGGCGTGGACGAGCTCTGCCTGGCCGGCGGCGTCGCCCTCAACTGCTCCACCAACGGGACCCTGCCCGGCCCGCTGTACGTCCCGCCCGTACCGCACGACGCGGGTGTCGCCCTCGGCGCCGCCTGGGCCGTCAGCCCGCCCAAGCAGCACACCCGCGCCCTCAGCCCGTACCTGGGAAGCGACATCGGCAGCGCGGCCGGCCTGGACACCAGCGGCCTGCACCGCACCGACCTCGACGTGGACGTGGTGACCCGGCTGCTGCTGGAGGGCCGGGTCGGAGCCGTCGCCCAGGGCCGCGCCGAGGTCGGGCCCCGCGCCCTGTGCCACCGCTCCATCATCGCCTTCCCGGACACCGCCGAGGTCAACACCCGGGTCAACACCGTCAAGAACCGCGAGCAGTGGCGACCCTTCGCCGGCGTCACCCGCCCCGGATACAGCGCCCGGCTGTGGGAGCAGCAGGAGCACCTCAGCCGCTACATGCTCGGCGCGGCCAAGGCCACCGAACTGGGCCGCCGGGTCGCCCCCGGCGTCGTCCACGTCGACGGCACCACCCGCCCGCAGGTGCTGCGCGGCGACGACGCCCCGCTCGTCGGCGCCGTCCTCGACACCCTCGAGCGCCAGGGCGTCCCCCCGGTCCTGCTGAACACCTCCTTCAACGACAAGGGCGAGCCGATCGTCGACACCGCCGTCCACGCGCTGAGCGCCTTCCGCGCGATGCAGCTGGACTTCCTCGTCCTCGACGACTCCCTCTACACGAAGGACACCGGCCAGGGGGCGGCCCGGTGACCGTGCCCGCAGCCCTCGCCACCGAACGCTTCAGCGCGTACGGGCCGCGCCACCTCGACGAGATCGCCGCCCGCTACGGCCTGCCCGACGACATCCGCGAGACCGTACGCCGCGTCTCCCAGGTCCTGCCGTTCCGGGTCAACTCCCACGTCCTGGAACGGCTCGTCGACTGGGACCGGGTCCCCGACGACCCGATGTTCCAGCTCACCTTCCCCCAGCGGGGCATGCTCACCGCCGCCGAGGAGAAGGAGATCGGCGGCCTGCTCGGCGACCCCGCCCGCAAGCCGGAACTGCGCGCGGCCGTCGCCCGGATCCGGGCCGGCCTCAACCCCCACCCCTCCGGCCAGCGCGAACTCAACGTCCCCCACCACCAGGGCCGGCCGGTCCCGGGACTCCAGCACAAGTACCGCGAGACGGTGCTGTACTTCCCCGGCCAGGGCCAGACCTGCCACGCCTACTGCACCTACTGCTTCCGCTGGGCCCAGTTCATCGGCGACGCCGACCTGCGCTTCGCGGCCCCCGACCCCTCCGGTCTGATCCGCTACCTGGGCGAGCACCCGGAGGTCCACGACGTCCTGGTGACGGGCGGCGATCCGCTCATCATGTCCACCGAGCGGCTGCGCTCCCACCTCGAACCGCTGCTCGCGGTGGAGTCCGTACGCACCCTGCGCATCGGCACCAAATCACCCGCGTACTGGCCGCAGCGGTTCACGACCGACCAGGACGCGGACGACCTGCTGCGGCTGTTCGAACAGGTCGTGGCCTCGGGGCGGCAGCTCGCGGTGATGGCGCACTTCAGCCACCCCCGCGAACTCGACAACGACCTGGCGCGCCGGGCACTGGCCCGGATCCGGGCCACCGGCGCCGTCGTCTACTGCCAGGCACCGCTGATCGCGCACGTCAACGACGACGCCGGGGTGTGGAGCGAGCTGTGGCGCTCGGAACTCGCCGCCGGAGCCGTCCCCTACTACCTCTTCGTGGAACGGGACACCGGCCCCCACGCGTACTTCAAGGTGCCCCTGGCCACGGCGGTCGGCATCTTCCGCGCCGCCTACCGCACCCTGCCCGGCCTCGCCCGTACGGTCCGCGGCCCGGTCATGTCCGCCACCCCCGGCAAGGTCTGCGTCGACGGCGTGGAGGAGACCGGGGAGGGCCGCTGGTTCCAGCTGCGCATGGTCCAGGCACGCAACCCGGCCCTGGTCGGACGGCCCTTCCGGGCCCGCTACTCCACCACGGCCGCATGGCTCGACGACCTCCGGCCGCACCCCGACACCCCCGCCGACCTGGTGGCCGCGCTGCGCGGCCCGGCACCGCGCGCGGGAAGCGACGACAACGACACCCGGGAAGCGGCATGACACAGCCGTCCCCGAACCTGACCCTCAACCACCTCGTCGAACAGCGGCGCGCCGCCGGCGAGCCCCTGGTCAACCTCACCTTCGGCGAGGCCCGGCTGCCCGTCCTGCCCGAGCTCGCGCAGCAGCTCGCCGCGGGCGCCCGCCGCGCCTCCTACGGACCGGTCGCGGGCGCCGAGGACGCACGCAGCGCCGTCGCCGGCTACTTCGGGCGGCGGGGCCTGCCCACCGACCCGGCCGACGTCGTCCTCGCACCGGGCAGCAAACCGCTGCTGATGGCCCTGAACCTGGCGGTGGACGGGGACGTACTGCTGCCCCGGCCCGCCTGGAACACCTACGCCCCGCAGGCCCGCTACGCGGGCAAGGAGCCCATCGCCGTGCCCGTCCCCGACAGGTGCGGGGGAGTGCCCGACCCCGGCGCGCTGCGCGGGGCGATCGGCCGCGCCCGGGCCGCCGGGCGCACCCCGCGCCTGCTGGTGCTGACCCTGCCCGACAACCCCACCGGCACCCTCGCCCCACCGGACCTGGTGCGCGAACTCGCCGCCGTCGCCGAGGCCGAGGACCTCCTGATCGTCTCGGACGAGATCTACTGCGACGTCGTGCACGACCCGGCCACCCCCTTCCTCAGCCCCGCCGAGGCCGCGCCCGAGCGCACCGTCGTCACCACCGGCCTGTCCAAATCGCTGGGCATCGGCGGCTGGCGCGTGGGCGCCGCCCGCTTCCCCGCGGGCCCCCGCGGCCGGGCGGTCCGCGACGGGGTCGTGGCCGCGGCCAGCGAGATCTGGTCCACCCTCGCCGGGCCGCTCCAGCAGGTCGCCTCCTACGCGTTCGCCGAACCCGAGCCCGTTCGCGCCCGGATGGCCGCCGCGGCCCGCCTGCACGGCGCCGTGGCCCGCGCGGTGCACGCCCGGGCCATCGCCGCCGGGGCGCACTGCCGGCCGCCCACCGCGGGCTTCTACGTCTACCCCGACTTCGAGCCGCTGCGCGCCGAGCTCGCCGGGAACGGCGTCACCGACTCCGTCTCCCTCGCCGCCCGCCTCCTCGACCACGGCGGCGTCGCCGTCCTCGCCGGACACCTGCTCGGCGACGACCCCGCGGCCCTCCGCTTCAAGGCCGCGACCAGCCTGCTCTACGGCGACGAGGAGGAGCAGCTGGCCGCCCTGCGGGCCGAGGACCCCACCGCCCTGCCGCACATCGCGGACCAGCTCGCCCGCATCGAGGAAGCCTTCACCCGTCTGACCGAGAGGCCGGCGCCGGCGCCGGCCCCCGGGCCCCACCGCACCAGGAGGCCGTCATGAAGTCCCTGCCGCCCACCCCGGAGACCTTCGCCCTCCTCACCGACGCGGGCGACCGGCTGCTGCGCGACCTCGACCGGCTCACCGACGCCGACGCGGCCGCCCCCTCCCGGCTCGACGGCTGGAGCCGCGCCCACGTACTCAGCCATCTCAGCGCCCAGGTGGACGCCCTGGAGCGGCTGCTGCACTGGGCCCGTACCGGCACCGAGACACCCCAGTACGCCGACCGGCACGCCCGCGACTCCGAGATCGAGGACGGCTCCCGGCAGCCCGCGGCCGTCCTCGTCGACCGGGTGCGCGGCTCCGCCGCCCGCTTCCTGACCACCGTCCGGGAGCTGCCCGACCCCGCCTGGCGGACCGTCGTGCGCCCCTTCACCGGTGAACTGTGCACACCCGAGCGCATCCTGGTGATCCGGCTGCGCGAACTCGAGGTCCACCACACGGACCTCGACCTCGGCTACGGCTTCGGCGACATCCCCCGGCCCGCCGTCGACGTCCTCCTCGACGACGTGTCCGGCTTCCTCGCCGCGGCCGCCGGCACCCCGCCCTGCACCCTGCGCGACGACGCGGGGGCCCCGGTGGCCGCGTTCGGCTCCGGCGGACCCGCCGTCACCGGCCCGCGCGGCGCCCTGCTCGCCTGGCTCACCGGCCGCTCGAAGGGGGAGGGCCTCACCACCCCCGGTCCGCTGCCCGAACTGCCCGCCTGGATCTGACGTACCGCACCACCCGGAAGGAGAACCAGATGAACGACCACCCGGCGCCGGCGCCGCTGCCCGAACGCCACGCCCTCGGCTCCGTGCACAGCGAACTGCTCGACTGCATCCAGGTCAACCTGGCCGTGCTCGCCGACCACCACCACGGGCCGGACACCCACCTGCGGCTCGGGGCCGCCCTGCGCTGGCACGACCGGCCCGGACCCCACGGACTGCCCACCGTCGACCCGCCGCTCGACCAGCGGATCGCCGAGGCCGAACAGCTGCTCGGCCTGAAGGTCCGCAGCCGTACGCGGCTCGGCGGAGCGGACCTGCTGGCGACCGTACGGGCCCGGGGCACCACCCACTACGTCGTCGCCGACGCCCACGCGATGCCCTGGCTGCCCTACCACGGCCGCCGCCACATGGACCACAGCTTCCTCCTCGCGGCCGGACCCGACGGCTTCCACGTCGCCGACGGCTACCGCACCGACACCCCGTGGGGCCCCGCGCTCCCCGGCTCCTGGCAGTACGGCGCCGACGCCCTCGCCGGCATCGAGCACGCCGAGGTCATCGAGTGGGCGCCGCGGCTCCTCGACGCCACCGGCCCGCGGCCCGCGTACGAGGGCGGCGACCCCGCCCCCTACCTCGCCGCCTACGCGGACCACCCCGACCGGGCCGCCGCCCTCGAGCAACTCGCCTCCGAGACCTGGCTGCTGGCCCGCGCCCGCGCCCTGCACGCCCGGTGGCGGGCCCGGCTGTCCCTGCCCGCGGACCCCGAGCACACGCGGCGCTGGGACCTGGTCGTGGAACAGTCCTACCTCGCCCACCGCAGGGTGGCCCGGGGCCGTACCGAACCGCCCGGCGTACTGGACCGGCTCGCGGCGGCGCTCGCCGCCGACGCCACCGCGTTCGCCACGCCCGCAGTGCAGGCGCCGGCGGACCCCGCGCTGCGCGACGCCGTCGCCGGCATCGCCGCCGCCGTGCTCGACGCGCCGCGGCAACGGCTCCTCGACGGCGCCGAGTTCAGCGCCTTCCCGACGTTCAGCTCCTTCCGGCTCGTGGAGCTGATCGAACGGGTGGAGCGGGACCTCGACGTCGAACTCGACGCCGACGAGCTGATCCCGGAGAACCTGCGCCGCGTCGAGGACCTCTGCCAGATCGCCTCCCGGCCCCGGGCCGCCGCTCCGGCCGCCTGACGCGCGTGCCGTACTCGTACCCGTACTGACCGCACACCGAGGAAAGGACCCCCCCCATGGACCCCCGATTCATCGAGATCCTCCGCCCCTCCGTCTCCGCCGACGGCGACACCAGCGCGGACATCACTCCCGACACCGACCTGCGTGCCCTCGGCATCGACTCCATGGCCGCGATCGAGCTGCTGTTCACCCTCGAGGACACCTTCGGGATCTCCCTGCCCGACACGGACCTCAACGACGAGACCTTCGCGACCGCCGGCAGCCTGTGGCAGGCCGTCGCAGCCCAGATCTCGCCGGGCCAGAGCTCCCCGGGCCAGGTGGCCGCATGACCACCGCCACCCGTACCGCACCGGAGGCCGCGACCGAGGCCGCCGAGGAGGTCGCCTCCGTCGCCGCCGAGCACGCCGCCCGCACCGACCGGGACGCCGCCTTCCCCGTCGAGGCACTCGCGGCCCTGCGCCGCACCCGCCTGCTCGGCCTGCTCGTCCCCGCCGAACACGGCGGCCCCGGCGGCACCCTGCGCGACGTCGCCCGGGTGACCGAGCGGCTGGGCCGCGCCGACCTGTCCGTGGCCATGATCTTCGCCATGCACTGCCAGCAGGCCGAGGCACTCGTGCGCCACGCCCACGAGCCGCTGCGCTCCGCCCTGCTGCCCCGGCTCGCGGCCGGCGAGGTCTACCTCGCCTCCGTGACCACCGAGGAGGGCAAGGGCGGCCGTCTGCTGACCGCCGAGGCCGCCCTGGCCGAGCAGCAAGGGCGCCTGGAGATCGACCGGTTCGCGCCCGTGGTCACCGGCGGCGCCCACGCCGACGGCTTCCTCGTCACCATGCGCAGCCCCGGCGCCACCTCCGGCCACCAGGTCTCCCTCGTCTACGCCGACCGCGACCAGCTGGACATCACCGGCGACGGGGACTGGCAGCCGCTCGGCATGCGGGCCAGCCACAGCGTGCCGCTCCGGCTCACCGGCAGCGTCCCCGGCCACCAGGTCATCGGCGAGCACGGCGAGTTCTCCCGCATCGCCGGCGGGATCTTCGCCCCGTACGCGCACATCGGCTGGTCCGCGGCCTGGCTCGGCACGGCCGCCGGCGCCCTGTCCCGCGTCCTGCGGCTGCTGCGCGGACCGGACGGCCGCGGCCGCTTCGACATCGGCTCCGAGCTGCTGCTCACCCGGCTGTCCCGGGCACGCCAGCGGCTGGACACCGTCCACGCCCTGCTCCACCACACCCTCGCCATGGTCGAGGACGGCACCGAACTGCACACCCCCAGCGGCCAGTTGCTGCTCAACGCCCTGAAGATCACCGCGGCGGAGCAGTGCCACTCGGCCGTCGACGACCTGGTGACCGCCGTCGGACTGCGCCACGGCTACCTCAAGGACTCGCCGACCCGCCTCGAACAGGCCCTGCGCGACCTGCGGTCCGCCGCACTCAACTACAGCAACGACCGGCTCCACCTCGCCGACGGCCGCCTCGCCCTGCGCGACACGGGGGTGCGCCTTGTCTGACCTCCGCATCCTCACTCCGGACGACACGTCGTGCGGGACTCCGGACGACACCTCGCACGGCACACCGGACCGCGCCGCGCAGGCCCTGCCCCGCGACGCCTCCGGCGCCGAGGTCTGGTCGGCCCTGGGCGCCGGCGGACACCTCGCCGCCTGCTACCGGGACGGCGACCCGCGCCGCGGGCTGCGCCCCGCCGCCCTCGCCCGGCTGCTGGCCGCCACCGACGCCCGCTTCGGCATCCCCGCCACCCTCTCGGTGAGCGTCCCGCTGGCCACCACCCTGCCGGTCCTGGCCACGGGCACCACCGCCGCGGCCCGCCGGGCACTGGCGGACGCCCTCGCCGGACGGGTCACCACCGCCCTCGCCGCCACCGACGCCACCGCGGGCACCGACCTCACCGGCCTGCGCACGGCCGTCCGCCTCGACGGGGACACCGTCGAGGTCACCGGCGAGAAGCAGTGGATCGCCAACGCCGCCACCGCCGCCTGGTTCCTGGTACTGGCCCGCCTGCGACCCGGCCGCCACTTCACCTCCTTCACCTGGGTGCTCGTCCCGTCCGACGCCCCGGGAGTCCACGTCCGGCCCGCCGACTCCGCCCTCTACGCGGCCTCCGGCACCGGCCACGTCCGCTTCGACGGCGTACGCCTGACCGCCGGCCACCTCGTGGACCGGGTCGGCATGGGCCTGCCCTCCTTCGCCCGGCACATCGCCGGCGAGCGGCTCGCCGGCGCCCTGTGGGGAGTCGCCCTGTGCCGGCGCGTCCTGACCGACACCCGCCGCCACCTGGCCGGCCGCGCCCACGGTGAGGCCACGCTGTGGGACAACGAGGGGATCCGGCAGCGCTTCGCCGCCTGCCTGGTCCGCACCCAGGAACTGCACGCCCTGTGCGAGCAGTTCGCGGAACCGGTGGCCCGCCGCTTCGACGCGACCGCGGCCGCCACCCTCAAGGCCGCGGCCGCGGCCACCGTCGGCCAGGTCCTCGGCGACTGCGCGCAGTGGTGGGGGGCCGCCGGATTCGCCGACGGATCCGTCCAGCAGACCAGGGCGCAGGCGGCGCTGTTCGGCATCGGCGGCGGCGCGACCGAAGTGGTCCTCGCGGCGCTCGCCGACTCCGCCGAGCAGGTCCTCGCCGGCCTGGAACCCCGAGGAGAGACACCATGAGCACACCTGCCGCACCCCGCACCCTCCACGACTGGTTCGCCGACTCCGCGGCGGCCCACGCCCAGCGGCCCGCCCTCGAGGCCGCCGGCCGAGTCGTCACGTACGCCGAACTCGAGGACCTCGCCGGCCGGATCGCCGCCGCCCTCCTCGACCACCTCGGCGGCCGGGCGCCCCGCCGCGTGGGCCTGCTCGCCGGACGCACCCTCGTCGCCTACGCCGGATACCTCGCCGTCCAGCGGCTGGGCGCCGCCGTCGTGCCGCTCGGCCCGGCCTTCCCGCACGCCCGCCACGTCACCGTGGTCCGCGCCGCCGCCCTGGACGCCGTACTCGCCGACGAACACGCCGCGCCCGGGCTCACCCTGCCCGCGCCCGTGCTGCGGCTGACCGACACCGGTCTCGACGCCCTGGCCGCGGGCTCCGCGCCGCCCCCGGCCCCGGGCGGACCCGGCGACCTCGCCTACATCCTGTTCACCTCCGGCTCCACCGGCGTGCCCAAGGGCGTACCCGTCCTCCAGCGCAACGCCGACGCGTTCCTGCGGCACGTCGTCCCCGCCCACGACGCGGGACCCGGCGCACGGCTCTCCCAGACCTTCGACCTCACCTTCGACCCCTCCGTGTTCGACATGTTCTGCGCCTGGGGCTCCGGCGCCACCCTCGTCGTCCCCGACCGCACCGAGCTGATGACCCCGGTCCGGTTCGCCGCCCGGCGCGAACTCACCCACTGGAACTCGGTCCCCTCCCTCGTCTCGCTCGCCCGGCGGCTGCGCCAGCTCCGGCCCGACAGCCTCCCCGCCCTGCGCCGCAGCGTGTTCTGCGGGGAACCGCTGACCCTGCAACAGGCCGAGGCCTGGCAGCGGGCCGCCCCGCACAGCACCGTGGAGAACGCGTACGGGCCGACCGAACTGACCGTCACCTGCACCGCCCACCAGCCGGCCGGGGAGCCCGGCGGGTGGCCGCGCACCTCCAACGGCACCGTTCCGATCGGCCGCCCCTACCCCGGCCTGGAGGCGCTCGTACGGGACGGCGAACTGTGCCTGCGAGGCCCCCAGCGCTTCCCCGGCTACCTGGACCCCGCCGACAACACCGGCCGCTTCCTCGCCCCCGACGGCACCCCCTGGGACCCGGCGACCCCGCTCGGCGACGACCACTGGTACCGCACCGGCGACCGGGTCACCGCCCTCGCCGACGGCGGCTACCTGCACCAGGGCCGCCTCGACCAGCAGGTCCAGGTCAACGGCTACCGCGTGGAACTCGGCGAGGTCGAGGCCGCCCTGCGCGAACAGGACGGTGTCACCGAGGCGGCCGTCATCGCCGTCCCGAACGCGGGCGGCGGCACGGAGCTCGCCGCCGCCTGCTCCGGCCCCGGGCCCGACCGTGCCGCCGCCCTCACGGAAGCGCTGCGCGCCCGCCTGCCCGGCTACATGGTCCCGGCCACCCTCACCGTGCTCGACGCCCTCCCGCTCAACGCCAACGGCAAGACCGACCGCACCACCCTGCGCACGCTCCTGACGGCGCCCTGACCACCCCCGGTGGGGCTCTGAAGGCCGCCCGGGTCCGGGCCGTCACCTGCACAAGGCGGTGTCGACGAGGGCCTGGGCGCTGTCGCGGTACGCGGTCGTGAGCGCTCCGTCGGCGGTCACGGCCACCGCGGCGGCCCGGCCGTCGTCGGTGACGGCGTTGCGCGTGGCGTAGCCGGGGATGTTGCCACCGTGGCCCCACGCCAGGCCGCCGCAGCTCAGTGGCGTACTGGTCACGCCCAGCCCGAACCGCACGCCGGTCGTCATGCCGTGCTCCGGGGGGACCTCGACGGTGGTGCGCATCTCGGCGAGTTCCGCGGGTCCGAGGAGCCTGCCGCCGATCAGGGCGGTGAAGAAGCGGTTCACGTCGCTCGGGGTGGAGACCAGCTGCCCGGCGGCCCATCCCCAGGAGGGGTCGATCCGCGTGACGTCCTCCAGGGGAGCCCCCGGCCGCGCCACCTGGTAGCCCCGGGGGTGGGCTTCGCGGATGCCCTCGTCGCCCACGCCGGGGAAGTAGGTGTGGCGCAGTCCGATGCGGTCGATGACCCGGTGGGTGATCTGCTCGGCCAGTGGCCGGCCGGTGACCTTCTCGATGAGCAGCCCGGCCAGGACGTAGTTGGTGTTGCTGTACGACCAGCCGTCCCCGGGAGCGAAGAGGGCCTTGTGGGCCAGCGCCGTGTCGAGCAGGGCGCGGGGCTGGTAGTAGGTGTGGCGCGAGGTTCCGCCGCGGTAGTCGTCGATCATGTAGTCCGTGTAGTTGGGCAGTCCGCTGGTGTGCTGGAGGAGCTGGCGCACCGTGATGCGGTGGCCGTCGATGCCCTCGCCCCGGACCAGGCCCGGCAGGTACTCCTCGATGTACGCGTCGAGGCCGACCCGGCCCTCACCGACCAGCTGGAGCACGACCGTCGCGGTGAACGCCTTGGTGTTGCTGCCCACCCGGACCTGTCCGTCGACGGGCACCTTCGCCCCGGTGCGCACGTCCGCGACACCGGCGGTGTAGTTGCGGGTGCGCCCGTCGGGGCCGACGGTGGCCGCCAGGGCCGCGGGGTAGCCCTCGTCGCGCACCAGGCGCTCCAGCCCCTGCCGCACCGCATCACCGGAACCGGGGGGTTGCGCCGCGGCCGCGGGGAGCGTGCCGCCCACGGCCAGCGCGGCCGCCAGCACCGCCACCACCGCGGTGCCGCGCCGCCGCGCTCCGGTGGACGAGGGGACACGAACGGGCGACGGCCGACGGGAACGATCGGTCATGGGGGCCCTCCTTGTGCGCCCTGCCGGGCGCATCGGCATCGATCATGTGGACGGCCCGAGACTAGGAAGCGGAGCGGGCCGGCACATCGCCCGCCGGCCCGAGGGCCCGGGTCCTGCCCCCACCCGCGACCAGGACCCACATCCCACTCGGCTTCCGCTGCGATCCGGTCGCGGCGACTATGTGATGCTGGGACAATTACGGTCTGGACATGGGGGTTTGATGGAACCGGAGATCACCGCGCTCGCAGCGAGCGCGGGCACGGCGCTGGTCACGGCACTCGCCACGGAGGCGTGGCAGACCGCGTCCGTCGGGCTGGTCGCGCTGTGGAGGCGCGTGCTGCCCGAGCGGGCCGACGCGGTGGAGGCCGAACTCGACACGACCCGGTACGACCTCCTCGACGCCGAGCACGAGGGCGACAAGGAGACTCCGGCCGAGCTGGCAGCGGAATGGCAGGGCCGGATCCGGCGGCTGCTGAGCGCACACCCCGAGGCGGCCGACGAGCTGCGCGCCCTGCTGGTCCCGTCCCAGGAGCAGCCGCCCGCCGCGCCCGCGATCACCCAGCACGCCACGGCATCGGGTGAGAGCCGCGTCTACCAGGCCGGCCGGGACATGCACCTGGGGCCGCGGTGAACGGCCGCACCGAAGGCCGGGCCAGCGGCCAGGGCCGCGTCTACCAGGCCTCCGGCGACCAGCACATCGTCGAGCACCACCACCACGGCCCCTCCTGGTCCGGCCCGGACACGGTACGCAGCCCCGCGCTGGGCCGCACCCCGCTCGTCCTGCGCGACCGCGTCGAGCTGATGGAGACGCTGCGGGCCGCCGTCGCCCCCGGAGCGGGCGGCCAGGTCCACGTCCTGCACGGACTCGGCGGCTGTGGCAAGACCGCCGTCGCCTGCGCGCTCTTCGAGCACGCGACCGCCGACGGAGGCCGTCTCGGCCTGTGGGTGAACGCCTCCGACACCACCTCGCTCCGCACCGGCATGCTCGCCGTCGCCGCCGACCGCGGCGCGGCGGAGGGCGAGCTGATGGCGGCGCGCAGCGGGCTGCGCGCCGCGGCGGACCTGGTCTGGGACTACCTGGACCGGTCCGACCGGCCCTGGCTGCTGGTCATCGACAACGCCGACGACCCCTCCGTACTGCGCGACGGCGGCTGGCTGCGCAGCAGCCCGCGCGGCACCGTACTGGTCACGAGCCGTCAGGCCGCCGGCCGGTGGTGGCCCGGAGCCCATCTGCTCCACGTGGGTGTACTGCCGCGCCCGGACGCCGCCCAGGTGCTCCGCGACCTCGCCCCCGACGCCGGGACGGCCGAGGAGGCGGAGGAGATCGCCGACCGGCTGGGCCGGCTCCCCCTCGCACTCACCCTCGCCGGCACCTTCCTGGCGCACCAGGTGATCAGCCCCTGGACGCTGACCGAGTACGGACAGCGCCTGGACATCGACCTGATAGACCAGGGAGCCGTGGGCATCGCCGGCGACGCGCGCCACCTGGTCAGCAGCACCTGGGAGCTCTCCCTCGACGCGGTGGCCGGCCAGGGACTGCCCGAGGCCCAGACCCTGCTGCGTCTGCTCGCGTGCTGGGCGAGCGACCCGCTCCCGCTGTCCCTGCTGTCCGGTCTCGACCTGGGTGCGGACCTCCCCGCCGGGCGGGTCGAGCCGGCGCTGCGCGGCCTGCTGGACCACTCCCTCACGGAACTCGTACCGGGCCCTCCGCGCGGCCTGCGCACCCACGGGGTCCTCCTCGACAGCGTGGCCCGCGGCACCCCTGCCGAGCAGCGCGGTCAACTCGCCGCGAAGGCCGCCGAGTTGCTGTTGGCGGTGCTTCCCGAGATTCCGGAACGCGGCATCGAGGCAGCTCCGTTCCGGCCGCTGGCCCCGCACGTGCTGGCGCTGCTGCGACGGGTGACGCAGGGGGAGGACACGGACCGGACGCTCGTGGAATCGGCGGCGGAGTGCGCGCTGCGGCTCGCCGTCAACCTCCACCGGTCGGGCGATTACGCCTCCGCGCTGGCGGTCGGGACCACGGCCGTGGACCTCGCGAAGGCACGGCTGGGCGAGGACAACCCGCTGGTCCTGCGGCTGCGCCAGCGCGTGGCGCGATCCCTGCGCCGGCTCGGCCGCTTCGACGAGGCCGAGGCCCTCGCCGAGCGGACCCTCGCCGACTGCGAGCGCCTGTTCGGCCCGACCGCCCTGGACACGCTCGAGAGCTGTGCGACGCTGTCGATCGCCGCGTGGGTGAACGGTCGGCAGGCCGAAGGCGCGGCCCTGATGCGGCGGGCCGCCGAGGGCCGGACCGAGGCCCTGGGGCCGGTCCACCCGCAGACGCTGAGGGCCCGCTACATCCTCCTGGAGATCGTCCGAGGTGCGGAGCTCGAGCGGGAACTCGAGGGAGCGCCGGCCCTGGTCAGGGAGTGCGCCGACACCATGGGGCCGGACCACACGATCACCATGGGAGCGGAGCTCAACCACGCGAACGCCCTGTTCTACTCCGGCCGGTCCGCCGAGGCGCTCCCCCTCGCCCGGCGGGCCTTCGCGGCGGCCGAGCGGCGTTACGGCCCGGACTATCCGATCACCCTGGCCTCCCGGTCGCTCCTGGCGCTGACCCTCGCGGGGGTCGGCGCGTTCCCCGAGGCGATCGAGCAGATGGAGGCGGTCCTGGAGAAGCGGACCCGTGTCCTGGGACCGGATCACCCCTGGACGGGAGCCTCCGTGGCGAACCTGGCCGCGTTCCGGGAGGGCGTGGCGTCCGCCCACTGACCACTGCGCCGCAGCCCGAAGGCCTGCGGGAGCGGGCCGGCGGCCCGCTCCCGTACGGCTACTTCAGGTACGGGCCCGCCACGCCGATCCGGCCGGGGCCGTTCAGGACGTAGACCCGGAGGTTGCCCTTGCCGGGGGCCGCCACGGTGAGCGTTCCGCCGGTGACGACCCGCGTGTCACCCGTGACGGCGTCGGTGTACGTGCCGTCGGGCACGCCGGTGAAGGTGGCGCCGTGGGTGACGGTGACCAGCGCGAAGCTGTCCGTCGTCCCGCTGGTGTAGCGGCGCTTGAACGCCATCCCGCCGGAGATGCCCTCGGTCGAGTACTGGCCCATCTGCAGGGCGGGGACCGCCCTGCGGATCTCGTTCAGCCGCTGCACGTGCCGGACCAGGGGCTGCGCCAGCGTCGTGGCGACCGCGCCGGAGGCGGAATCGGCCCTGGAGAACTCCGAAGCCCGCACGTCGCCGGCGAGGTGGTCGCCGAAGTAGGCGCGACCGGTCGTGGCCAGCGGACACGCGGGCCCGCAGTCGATCTTCCTGCCCGCCTGGAACTCGATCTCCGATCCGTAGGAGAGGGTCGGGATGCCGCGGAAGGTCCACATCAGCGACATGTTCTCCGCCCAGGCGTCGGTGCCGCCCGCATAGCGCTCGGCGCTCTTGTTGGGGCCGTAGTCGTGGCTGTCGACGTAGACGACGTTGTAGGTGGCGTCCTGGTAGCTGTCGTCGGAGTCCTTGCCGTTGTGGAACGCGTTCTGGGCGTCGCCGAAGTTCATGTGCATGCGCATGTCGATGACGTTCATGCCGGAGAACGTGCTGTGGTCGGGCGCGTGGTAGCCGTTGCCCCGGAGGAACGCGTTCGCGGACGTCGGCTGGCCCGCCGGTCCGGCCTGCTGCTCGTAGGCGTACATCTCCAGCGCGGCCTTCTCGTCGTCGGCGCTGTACTCCTTGCGTTCCTTCCAGGTGAAGAACTGCGCCGAGTGGTTGACCGACCCGCGGTTCCACTTGTCGTTGACGAACGAGGCGACCTCCCCGAACACGAAGAAGTTCTTCGCGGCCTCGGCTCCGTGCCGCCGGGTGACGCGCTCCTGGATCGCGGGCAGGAAGCGCCGGTTCCAGGTGGTCCGCGGGATGTGTACGGCGGTGTCCACGCGGAAACCGTCCACGCCCATGTCGATGTACTTGTCGTAGGCGCCGATCAGATGGTTCTGCACCTGCGCGTTCTCGGTGTTGAAGTCGGCCAGGTCCTCGTGCAGCCAGCAGGAGCGGGAGTCCTCGCCCTCCCAGTTGCCGATCCAGCAGGAGTGGTACGCGGCCTTCGGGAACATGCCCGAGGTCGGGCTCGGCCACTGGCAGTTGTGGATCCGGTACCCCTCGGGCGAGGTCCACTGCGTGGCCCTGCCCCAGTCGACGCAGGTGTTTCCGGCGGGCTCCGCCGTCGACCACAGGTCGCCGTTGTAGTACGACTTTCCGCTCTTCGGTTCGATGGTCAGGCCGTCGTACTCGAACCCGGGCTGCTTCTCGTCGTAGTACCAGGACCAGTCCTTGTCCCGGACGCCGTACACGGTCGGGACGAAGAGGCCCTTCGCGCCCCAGCGGGAGGAGTGGTTGTAGACGACGTCCTGGTAGATCTTCATGCCCTTGGCGTGGGCGGCGTTGATCAGGTCCTGGTAGGAGGCGCCGGCGGACTCCAGGCGCGGGTCGACCCGGTAGAAGTCCCAGCCGTGGTAGCCGTGGTAGTCGTAGTCCGAGCGGCCCAGCACGACCGGGGTGATCCACACCGCGGAGAAGCCCAGCGCCTTGACGTAGTCGAGTTTGTTCACCAGGCCCTTGAAGTCACCGCGGAACATGGGGTCGCCGTGCGCGGCGTTGCCCGACTTCTCGTGCATGCTGCCGCCGCGGTTGTTCGAGGCGTCGCCGTCGTGGAAGCGGGCGGTCAGCACGAAGTAGATCGGGTCCTTGCGAGGATCGGTGCCCAGCGGCGAGCCCGCGGGGGGTGCCGGCGGCTTGACCCCCGTGGTGGCCCGCGCGGCGGCGGAGGCGGCCGAGACGTTCCCGGCCGCGTCCACGGCCTTGACCGTGTACGCGTAGGTGGTCGACTCCTCCAGGTCCGCGTCGGAGAAGACGGTCGAGGCGACGTCCGTCACGAGGGTGCCCTTGGTGCCGCCGGTACGGGTGACCTGGTAGGCGGTCACGCCCCTGGCGTCCGTCGACGGCTCCCAGGCCAGGACGACGGAGACCCCGTCCGCGCTCGCGGTGACCCCGGCGGGCACGGTCGGCGCCTGGGTGTCGGGCACCTCCCCGGCGCACGGGTCCCCGGCGCCCGGGGTCACGGTGGCGCTCTGCACGGTGGTGACGCCCGCGGTCAGGGTGTAGTCGGCGCCCTGGTTGTTGTCCCACACGCCGTTGCCGTTGTTGAACGCCGCCTTCATCGAGGTGGCCGAGCCGAGGTCGACCTCCTTCTTCCACCAGCCGGTGCACGCGGCCCGCATGCCGACGCCGGGTACGGCGGTCCACGCGCCGCCCGCCGGCTGGTAGTGCAGGTTGGCGGTGGTCCAGCCGAGGGCCCGCGTGGAGTAGAAGACCGTGGCCCGGTGGGCCGGAGGGGGGTCGCCGCCGCCGGTGCACGGATCGGAGTGCGCGACCACACCATCTTTGACGGTGACGGCGCCGGTCCCCAGGTCGTAGTTCCTGCCCGCGTTGTTGTCCCAGGTGCCGGCGCCGTTGTTGAAGGTGGCCTGCAGTCCTTCGGCCGCGCCGAGGGCGACGGTCTTCTTCACCCAGCCGGTGCAGGCGGCCTCCATGCCCACGCCCGGGACCGCGGTCCAGGAGCCGCCGTCGGGCGCGTAGTGGAGGTGGTACTGCGCCCAGTTCTTCGTCCCCGTGGAGTAGAAGACGGTGGCCGTGTGGTCGGCGGCCGCCACCGGCGCGGTGGAGGGCCGGTCCGCGGGCGGGCCGGCGCCGGGGGCGCCGGACGCCAGGGCCAGGACGGTGCAGGCGGCCACCGCGGCGGCCACGGGTCTGCCGAGCGTGCGCGTGCGCGTACGCATGCGAAGGCGAATGCGGTTCACGGGTGTCTCCAGAAAGCCGGCGGCTCGGCCGATCCGCGATGGAAGTGCAGTCGGCAACTTGCTGAAACCCCTTGCGTCGCTGGGAAGTTACTCGGCCGTGACGGCCGAGTAAAGAGGTTGAACCGGAAACGGACGCGCGGGGCCGGAAGGACTCGAGCAGGGGCCGCGGCGCACTGGGGCCGTGGCGGAAGCGGGCCGCAGTGGCCACGACGCATCACGAATGATCCCTCGCGCCGCACCGCGCGGGGCTTACGATCGCGACCGGCGGTCTCGTCCCGCGACCGCCGCCCGCCCCGCACCCGTGGAGGTCAACCGTGCTCCGGACGGCTCAAGGACACCGCACCCACCGCACCAGCCACCGCATCCGTTCGGCGGCCGCCGCTGCCGCGGCGGGAATGTTCCTCGTGGCGGGCTGCTCCTCCGACGACAGCGGACCGTCGGAAGCCGCCGGAGGCGTGCCCGTCGTCGAGAAGGGCAAGCTCACCACCTGCACCCATCTCCCGTACCCGCCCTTCCAGTTCGAACAGAGCGGCAAGGTCGTCGGCTTCGACGTGGCCCTGATCGACCTGGTCGCGAAGAACCTCGAAGTCGAACAGAAGATCCTCGACACCCCGTTCGAGAACTTCAAGACCGGTGCCTTCCTCAACTCGGGCCAGTGCGACCTGGCCGCCGCCGGTATGACGATCACCGACGAACGCAAGAAGAACGTCGACTTCTCCGTCCCCTACTTCGACGCGACCCAGGCACTCCTCGCGACGAAGAAGAGCGGCATCACCTCGCTCGCCGACCTCAAGGCGAAGGGCAAGAAGCTGGGCGCGCAGGCCGAGACCACGGGCGAGAGCTACGCCAAGGCCCAGGGCTTCAACCCGGTCGCCTTCGAGAGCTCCGACGCCGTGCTCAACGGCCTTCGCACGGGCCAGGTCGACGCGGTCGTCATCGACTACCCCGTCGTACAGGGCTGGCTCAAGGACAAGGCGAACGCCGCGGAATTCGTCCTCGGGCAGAACATCGAGACCGGTGAGCAGTACGGCTTCTCGGTGAAGAAGGGCAACACCGCCCTCCTCGCCGCGATCGACAAGGCGATCACGACCGCCAAGGCCGACGGAACCTACAAGAAGATCTACGAACAGTGGATCGGCCCGCTGCCCCAGGCCACGTCGTGACCTCTCGGCTGACCCGGCGCCAGCGGCGCCGGGTCTCGCAAGGCGTCCAGTACGCCGTCTTCGTCGCAGCGGTGGTCGCGATCGGCGTACTGGCCGACTGGGACCGGCTGCAGAACCAGTTCGCACAGGCGGACCTGGCCGCCCGGCTGTTCCCGAACATCATCACCACCGCCCTGCGCAACACGGTGGTCTACACGCTCTCCGGGTTCGTCTTCGGCCTGGTCCTCGGCCTCGTCATCGCCATGATGAGGCTGTCCTCGGTGACCCCGTACCGGTGGGTCGCCAGTGTGTACATCGAATTGTTCCGGGGCCTGCCCGCCCTGCTGATCTTCATCTTCGTGGGCGTGGCCGTACCACTGGCGTTCCCCGGAACCGAGATCCCCGGCGGTACGTACGGGAAGGTCGCCCTCGGTCTGGGCCTGGTCGCCGCCGCCTACATGGCGGAAACGATCCGGGCCGGCATCCAGGCCGTGCCCAAGGGGCAGATGGAGGCGGCCCGCTCGCTGGGCTTCTCGCACGCCCGCGCCATGGTGTCGGTGATCATTCCGCAGGCCTTCCGCATCGTCATCCCGCCGCTCACCAACGAGCTGGTCCTGCTCTTCAAGGACTCCTCGCTGGTGCTGTTCCTGGGCGTGACACTGGAGGAGCGGGAACTGACGAAATTCGGCCGCGACCTCGCGAGCGAGACCGCCAACTCCACCCCGATCCTGGTCGCGGGTCTGTGCTACCTCCTGGTGACCGTGCCGCTGAGCCTCGTGGTGCGCCGCCTCGAGGCCCGCGCGGACAAGGCCACGTGAGGACGAGATGGGACCCACGACGGAAACGGTGGACACGATGACCACGGACCGCCCGGAGATCGAGATCCGGGGCCTGCACAAGTCCTTCGGCGACAACCACGTCCTGCGCGGCATCGACCTGGACATCGCCCGCGGTGAGGTGGTGTGCGTCATCGGACCGTCCGGCTCCGGCAAGTCGACACTCCTGCGCTGCGTGAACCTCCTGGAGGAGCCGAACGAGGGCAAGGTCTTCGTCGGCGGCACCGAGGTCACCGACCTCGACGTCGACATCGACGCCGTGCGCCGCCGCATCGGCATGGTCTTCCAGCAGTTCAACCTGTTCCCGCACATCAGCGTCACCGAGAACCTCACGCTGCCGCAGCGCCGGGTGCTCGGCCGGGACAAGGCCCGGGCGGCCGCCATCGCCCGGGAGAACCTCGAGCGCGTCGGCCTCGCCGACAAGGCGGACGCCTTTCCCGCGCAGCTCTCCGGCGGCCAGCAGCAGCGGGTGGCGATCGCCCGGGCCCTGTCCATGGGCCCCGAGGTGATGCTCTTCGACGAGCCGACCTCGGCGCTCGACCCGGAACTCGTCGGCGAAGTGCTGTCGGTGATGCGGGTGCTGGCGGGCGAGGGCATGACGATGATGGTCGTCACCCACGAGATGAGCTTCGCCCGCGAGGTCGCGGACCGCGTCGTGTTCATGGACGGCGGAGTGATCGTCGAACAGGGGCCGGCCTCGCAGGTGGTCGCCCGTCCGCAGCAAGAGCGGACCCGGAACTTCCTCAACCGGATCCTGGACCCGGCAGCGGCCCCGGCACCCGCCGCCCACGAAGGCCCAGAACCCGGCAAAACGGCCGACGGCCGGCCCGGGGAGTGAGGTCCGCGCCACCCGTCGGCGTTCATGCTGTTATCCGGTCGCGGTTCGCAGGTGTAGCGGTGGGGACACCGGGGGAGAAGTGGCTCAGGCGCCTGCGAACGGGCGCCGCGGTGGCCCGGACCCGGGCCGCGCTGAATTGAGCAGAGGGATGAGTATGGCCAGCGGCACCGTGAAGTGGTTCAACTCCGAAAAGGGCTTCGGCTTCATCGCCCAGGACGGAGGCGGACCGGATGTTTTCGCCCACTACTCCAACATCTCCGGCAACGGATACCGCGAGCTGACCGAGGGCGAGACGGTGTCGTTCGACGTCACGCAGGGCCAGAAGGGCCCGCAGGCGGAGAACATCGTCCGCGGCTGACCTCCCGCCCGGCTCTTCCGGCGGCGCCCGCACCCGGTGCGGGCGCCGTCGGCGTGCTGTGTGCGGGCTCCCGCCCGCATCCGGGTGCACGGGTGCCGGCCGCCCGGCGCATCCGGGCGGTACGGGCTATGGCAGCGATGGGTTTCGAATGGCACTCTCGTGTCCTTGAAAGCGCACCCGGGGGGGTACACACGTGATGGAGCCGGGCACCGGCATGGGCCTGCGCGGCCGCAGCGGCATCCTGTCGCTGGTCGACGCCTGCCTGAAGGAGACCCCCGCAGCCGAGCGGCCCCTCACCATGCTGCTCGGCCCGCCCGGCAGCGGCGCCAGCGAGGCGCACAGCGCCCTCATGGAGCACTTCGGACCCCACTACCCCTTCGCCTTCGTCAACTTCGGCGGAACGCAGTCACTCCTGCCGCGCTACGCCCTCGGCCTGCTCGCCCGCCAGCTCGAACGCAAGCTGCCCCGCTACGGCCGCTCCCACTTCCCGCTGCTCAGCCTCGGTCTGCTCGCCTCCGACCAGGAACTGAGAATGCGCAGCCTCGCCGAAGGCCGGCGCGCCGTACAACGGCAGCTCGACCGGTTCCAGGAGGAGAACGAAGCCCGGCACGGCGACTACCTGGCCGCCTTCTTCGAAGTGGGCATGGGCGCGGTCGGCATGCCCGAAGGCGCCTCCACCGCCGCCCTCGCCCTCTTCCAGGACGCCCTGCGCCGCAGCCGCCGCGGCGTGCCGGCCCTGCTCGGCGGCAGGGTCGGCAGCCGGCTCACCTCGGGCGCCCACTGGTACGGCCGCCACCCCATGACGCGCAGCGGTGACCCCATGGAGGCCCTCGTCGAGCTCAACCTGTGGCGCCACGAGGGAGACGAGAACGAGCAGGAGCGCCTCGACCTCGTCCTCTTCTCGGCGTTCCTGGAAGACCTCAGACGCAACACCGCCCGCAACTTCATGCCCCGCTCCTACCTGCTGCTCCTCGACAACTCCCACACCGCGTACGGCCGCCGCTTCCTCGACCTGCTGGTGCGCGCCCGCCACGACGAGACGGTCGTGGCCGGTCACGACAGCGACCCGCTGACCGTCGTCGCCAGTTCCAACCGGTGGCTGCCCCGCTGGGGCCCGGCCACCGGGGACTCCTGGCCCTGGCAGCTGCGCGGCCCCGACCGGGCCTCCCTGTCCGACTGGAACACCCACCGGCCCACCCGGGACAGCGAGGACACCTGGTGGTACCCGTTACGCCTGCGCGACCTCAACCTGGACGAGGTGCGCATCCGCATAGAACTTCAACTCGGCGGACACAGCGACCTCGCCCCGCTGACCCGCCTCACCCCCTTCGTGCACCGGCTCACCGGCGGTCTGCCGCGCGCCGTCCACCAAGTGCTCGACGTACTGCGCCAATCCGGGCCGCCCCCGGACTCCGGCCCCCAGCAGGACCGCTGGCTGCGCATCCTCCCCGACCGGCCGCTGCGCAGCGGCGAACACACCGCCACCCTCGCGGACACCGCCCTCGGCCACCTCCTGCGCGACTTCGACGACTCCGAACGCGCGACCCTCGCCGAATGCGCCGCCGCCCGGGACTTCTCCGTCGGCACCCGGCTGCTCAGCCCGGGCGACGCCCTGTTCGGCGAGATCCGGTCGCGCTGGCTGCTGTCCGGACCGCTCACCGTCGTCCCGGTACTCCACCCGTGGCTGCGCCGGCTGCTGCTGTGGCGGCTGGCCGGACGCCCCGACGCGTGGGACGCCGCGCACGAACTCCTCGCGGAGTTCTACCGCGGCGAGGGCAAGCCGGTGCAGGAGATGTACCACCAGCTGGCCGCCGGGCGGAGCGACGAGGTCACCGCCCATCTGACACGGCGCTTCACCGAGGTGCCGGCCGCCCAGTGGATCGCCGAGTTCAACGCGATCACCGCCGCTCCCAACCGCCTCCCGACGGACCGCGGCCCGGTGGAACTCCTCGCCGGACTCGGCCCGAGCCGCCCCGGGCGCGTCAGGGACGTCGAATCCGTGATCCACACGCTCGTCACCACCCGCTGGGTGTGGAGCGATCCGCTCGCCGACCCCGCCATGCGGCTCAACGACATGATCGCCGACGGCTACACCCAGCTGTCACAACTGCGGAGGAACGACATCGTGGCCCTGTTCAACGAGGCGGAGCGGCACCGTCACTGGCGCGATCCCCAGACCGCCGGCGGAGAGGGCTGAGCCCGTGGTCAGACTCGAATGGCCGCTGCACATCGTGCGCCGCGTCGCACTGGCCACCGCCGTCGCCGTCGCGCTGGCGGCGGCCGCCTGGCTGGGCGTCGGCTGGTTCCAGGAGCGGCAGGCCAGATGCGCCGACGGAGTGGTCGAACAGGGCCCGGACGACGAATGCGTCGGGGTGACCGACGGCGCCTACACGTTCGCCCCGCACCTCGACGCGGTCCGCAAGAAGATCCTCGAGGAGAACGCCCGGGTCCTCGCCAACGCGGACAAGGAGCCCTACGTCAGCGTCGCGTACTTGACGTCCTTCACCGTGACCAGTGAGGACAGCAATTCGGCGGAGGGCGTCCGGCACGAGCTGCAGGGGGCCTACCTCGCCCAGTACCGGCACAATCGCGGCGACCTGTCCGCGACGCCCAAGATCCGGCTGCTGATCGCGAACGCGGGCAGCAGATCGGCGCACTGGCAGCACACCGTCGACGAGCTGATCGCCCGCAAGGACTCCCCGGACCGGCTGGTCGCCGTCGCCGGTCTGGGCCCCAGTACGGACGAGAACCTCGCGGCCATACGGCGTCTCTCCGAGCACGGCATCGCCATGGTGGGCGCCACCATGACCGCCACGAACATCCAGGGCATCAACGGCTTCGTGCGGGTCGCCCCCACCAACGAGGACGAGGCGTACGCGGCCGCCGGCTTCCTCAAGCGGCGGGGCGTCGCCACCGCCGTCGTCATCCAGGACGTGGCCAAGGGAAACCTGTACGCGTCCACCCTCGGCACCGCCTTCACCCAGGCCTTCCAGGAGGGCGACAAGCACAAGCTGGTCGCCGAACGCATGACCTACGACTCCTCCGTGAGCAGCGCCTGGCAGAACGAGCTGCGCTACATGCCCGGACAGCTGTGCCTGCAACGCCCGCAGCTCGTCTACTTCGCGGGCCGCGGCCGCCACCTCACCCACTTCCTCGACGCCCTGTCCAACCGCAGCTGCACCGACCAGAAGTTCACCGTCTTCGCCGGCGACGACACGACCAACCTGACCGCCGAGCAGCTCGCCCACGCCGCCGAGACGGGTGTCGAGGTCCTCTACACCGGCCTCTCCCACCCCGACATGCACCGCACGTCGCCGCAGTCGGTGTCCGCCCCGTCGGCGAAGAACTTCCAGCCGGGCGGGCTGCTCGACCAGTGGTTCCCCCACGACCCCCGGCACGACGGCGGGGCCCTGATGGGTCACGACGCCGTCCTCACGGCCGCCCACGGCATCCAGATGGCCGCGCGCTGGCAGGGCAAGGTCGTCGGGGACGCCGTGGCCCGCATGTTCCACCAGATGGACGGCAGCCAGCAGGTGGCCGGAGCCAGCGGCTTCATCTCCTTCCAGAACAACGGCAACCCCCGCAACAAGGCCGTCCCGATCCTGCGGCTCAACGCCAAGGGCCAGGCCGAGTTCGTCGAGGTGTCCGCGGCGGAGGGCAAGCCCCCGGAACAGCAGTGAGCGGTGGTGGACGGGTGAGCCGCGTCTCACCGGGGCGGTGGCGCTTGTCTATGCAACGAGTTGCATAGAAAGATCGGGGGCATGGCACTCGAGCACGCGATCCTCGTCTCCCTGCTGGAGAAGCCGGGCTCCGGCTACGAACTGGCGCGTCGGTTCGAGCGGTCCATCGGCTACTTCTGGACCGCCACCCACCAGCAGATCTACCGCGTGCTGGGGCGCATGGAGGGCGACGGCTGGATCGACGTCCGCGACGTGCCGCAGGAGGCCAGGCCGGACAAGAAGGAGTACTCGGTCGCCGCCGCCGGCCGGGCCGCCCTGTCCGCCTGGCTCCACGAGCCGATCCCGCTCGAAAGCGTCCGGCACGAGCTCGCCGTGAGGATCCGCGGCGCGGCCTTCGACGACCCGGCGGCGCTGATCCCCGAGGTCGAACGCCACCACGGCGCACACACCGACCGGCTCACGCGCTACCTCGCCGGGGAGCTGCGCGACTTCACCGGCCCGGACGCACCCGCGCCGGACGCACCCGCACCGGACGACGCCGGCCGCGAACTCCAGCACGTCGTGCTCCGCGGCGGCATCGCCTACGAGCGGATGACGATCGCCTGGCTCGAGGACGTGCTCGACACGCTCCGGCGCCTCGCCGAGCGCTGACCCGCGCCCCGTCGCCCCCCGCACCCGCTGACCCCTCACACCGAAAGACGGACTCCATGACCGACCCGCTGCTCTTCAACCCGCGCACCTACGACCCGGCGCACTTCGACCCCGAGACCCGCAGGCTGCTGCGCGCCACCGTCGACTGGTTCGAGGACCGCGGCAAGCGCAGGCTGATCGAGGACTACCGCTCCCGTGCCTGGCTGGCGGACTTCCTCGCGTTCTCCGCGAAGGAGGGGCTCTTCGCGACCTTCCTGACCCCGGCCCCCGCCGCCGGCGAGGAGCAGCCGGACAAGCGCTGGGACACGGCACGGATCGCCGCGCTCAACGAGATCTTCGGCTTCTACGGCCTGGACTACTGGTACGCGTGGCAGGTCACCATCCTCGGCCTCGGCCCGGTCTGGCAGAGCGACAACGCCGAGGCCCGCAGCCGGGCGGCGCAGCTCCTCGCCGAGGGCGAGGTGTTCGCCTTCGGCCTGTCCGAGAAGACCCACGGCGCCGACATCTACTCCACCGACATGCTGCTGGAGCCGTACACCGACGGTGACGGCGCCGGCGGTTTCCGCGCCACCGGCTCCAAGTACTACATCGGCAACGGCAACGCCGCCGGACTCGTCTCCGTCTTCGGCCGCCGCACCGACATCGAGGGCCCCGACGGCTACGTCTTCTTCGCCGCCGACAGCCGCCACCCGGCGTACCGCCTCGTGAAGAACGTCGTCGACTCCTCGAAGTACGTCAGCGAGTTCCGTCTCGAGGACTACCCGGTCCGCGCCGAAGACGTCCTGCACACCGGCCGCGCCGCCTTCGACGCCGCCCTCAACACCGTCAACGTCGGCAAGTTCAACCTCTGCACCGCCTCGATCGGCATCTGCGAGCACGCGATGTACGAGGCCGTCACCCACGCGCAGGGCCGCATCCTCTACGGGCGCCCCGTCACGGCCTTCCCGCACGTGCGCCGTGAGCTCACCGACGCGTACGTCCGCCTCGTCGGGATGAAGCTGTTCAGCGACCGCGCCGTCGACTACTTCCGCTCCGCAGGGCCGGACGACCGCCGCTACCTGCTGTTCAACCCGATGACCAAGATGAAGGTGACCACCGAGGGCGAGAAGGTCATCGACCTGATGTGGGACGTCATCGCGGCCAAGGGCTTCGAGAAGGACACCTACTTCGCCCAGGCGGCCGTCGAGATCCGCAGTCTTCCCAAGCTGGAGGGCACGGTCCACGTCAACCTCGCCCTCATCCTCAAGTTCATGCGCAACCACCTGCTGGAACCGGCCGAGTACGCGCCCGTCCCGACCCGCCTCGACGCGGCCGACGACGCGTTCCTCTTCCGTCAGGGCCCGGCCCGCGGTCTGGGCTCCGTACGCTTCCACGACTGGCGCACCGCCTACGACGCGTACGCGGCCGTGCCCAACGTCGCCCGCTTCCGCGAGCAGGCCGACGCCCTGTGCGCGTTCGTCACGACCGCCGCCCCCGACGAGGAGCAGAGCCGCGACCTCGACCTCCTCCTGGCGGTGGGCCAGCTGTTCGCGCTGGTCGTGCACGGCCAGCTGATCCTGGAGCAGGCCCGCCTGACCGGACTGGACGAGGACGTGCTCGACGAGCTGTTCGGCGTCCTCGTGCGCGACTTCTCCGCGCACGCGGTCGAGCTGTACGGCAAGGACTCCGCCACCGCGGACCAGCAGTCGTGGGCCCTCGGCGCGGTCCGCCGCCCGGTCGTCGACACCGACCGCTCGGCGCGGGTCTGGGCGCGCGTGGAGGCACTGGCCGGCGCGTACGAGATGGCGCCGTAACGAGCGCACGGACGGCTCCCGTGCGACGGGAGCCGTCCGGGCCGCCCGTTCGGCCACAGCACGGCTAGGGGGTGTCTGACGGAGGTCCGTGGTGAAGGAGCGGTGTCCGGTGCGTGCTCTCGGCGTGCCGGCCGGATGCCCGCGTACTGGACGTACTTG